>JBDTAA010000058.1:0-4937 GCA_039924805.1 Cryobacterium sp. | reverse complement strand
GACCAGATGGTATCCGACGGTAATGGCACCGAAACGGCAGCGGCATGAACGACTTCAGCGCGGGAGGTGCGAGCGAACTCACGAAACGCGATGGCCCGTCTTCCGAGACGGGCCATCGCTCTGTCTGCTCCATGCCTTGATCACATCCGGCTCGCAGCCAAGCCGCGAGCGGCGCTTCGCACCTCCTGTGGACGACGCGCTCGCCTCACGCGATCCACACCGGACGCGGGATGCCATGGACGCACACATGCAGCAGACCCTCGACGATCTCAAGACGAACGTCCTAGCGGACGGCGCCAAGCTGGCGGACTAAACCTCAGCTATTTTCGGCCAGGGCTCGACCAATGACGCGTGCGCCCTCAGTGAACGCGCCCGGGTTGGGCCCGGAATAGTTCAGTCGGATGAAGTTGCCTGCGGGTTCTGCTGGGAACCATTCGGTGCCGGGGGCAATGAGGACGCCTGCGGCTTCACAATCGCGGACGAGACGGTCGAGGTCGGTTGCGTCGGGGAGGCGCGCCCATAGGTTTAGTCCACCCGGGGGCACGTCTGCGATGTGTGCCTGGGGCGCGTGTTCGCGGAGGCTGGTGAGCAGGAGGTCTCGTCGTGCTCCGAGCTGCTGGCGGAGGGAGCGGAGGTGGGTCTGCCACCCGGGCTGGGTCACAACGTCGAGTGCCGCGGTCTGGAGGAGCCCGCTGACGTACATCGATTCGGCTCCCCGGTCGGCGAGGATGCGTTCACGTGCGGGGCCGCGGGCGATTACGGCGGCGATGCGGATGGATGGCGACAAGCTCTTCGTGAGCGAGCGGAGGTAGACCACGTGGCCCGCATCGTCACGGGCGGCCACCGGCCTGGCCTCGGTGTTGATGCCGAAGTCGTGGGCCCAGTCATCCTCGACCAGGAACGCGCCGTTGACGCGGACGACGTCGAGCACTTGCTCGGCCACTGAATCTGTCCACTGCACGCCGGTCGGGTTGGCGTAATTTGGCTGCGCATAGAACACCCGGGAGCCGGTCTCCTCGAAGGCGCGGGCCAGCTCATCTGGGTCTGGTCCTTTCGGGCCGCTGGGAATGGGGACAACCCGAACGCCGGCTTGTGCTGCGGCAAGGATCGCACCCCAATACGTCGGTGATTCCATCAGCAGGGGCTGGCCGTGGCCGACCAGCGAGCGGAAGATCGAACTCAGGCCACTCTGGCTGCCGGGCAACACGATGACATCACTCGGGGCGGGCGGTGCGACGCCGACGGGCGTTGAGCGGCCGAGCTCACCCGAGAACCAAGCCTGCAGCTCCGGCAACCCCGCGACTGGAGCGCGCGTGAGTGCGACATCACTGCGCCCGGCTCGGGCGATGGCGGCACGGATAAGTCTTTCCGGCAGTAGTTCTCGATCCGGGTAGCCGGCGTGCAGCGAGATGGCGTCGTGCGCGGCGGTGCGCATTGCGGCGCCGGGCGGGATGCGGTTTTGCGGGGACCGCATCGCCGCTGTCTGCCAGCCATAGTCCGAGGGTCGCGCCGTGCGCACGGCCCGGACAAAAGTGCCGGCTCCGGGCCTGGATTCGATGAGGCCATGAGAGGAGAGGGCGCGCATGGCCTTCTGAACCGTCACCGGGCTCGCCGCGTACTCGGCGACCAGCGACCGCGTGGAGGGGAGCTGTGCACCGGGCGGGGCCTGGGTGATCCATTCTTGGAGGGCCGCCACAATTCGTGAGCTGCTATCATTGTTCATGTTGGAACATAGTAGCGCTATCAGGAATTTGCCGCCGGTGGTATCGCTGCCTCGGGTTGGCCTTTGGTGGGGGCTCCTCGGAGTCGCAGCCTTCTCCTTCACCGTCCCGTTTACCCGGGTCGCGGTGGGCGGGCTCTCGCCACTCTTCATCGGCTCAGGGCGAGCGTTGATCGCAGCGATCCTCGCGGCTGCCGCACTCACCCTGGCCAGGCAACGCTTCCCCCGAGGCATCCAATGGGTGCGTCTTCTCGTCGTGGCAGGCGGCATCGTCATCGGCTTCCCGCTGCTGACCTCGTTCGCGCTCGCGACCGCCCCAGCCAGTCACGGCGCGGTCGTCATCGCCGTGCTGCCGGCGGCGACCGCGGTCATGGCCGTGGTTCGCGCGAAGGAGCGCCCGCCGTTGTCGTTCTGGATCATGGCCGGCGTCGGCGCTCTGGTGGCCGTCGGGTTCGCGTCGCTGCAGGGCGGCGGGATCGCGCAGCTGCAGCGGTCCGATCTGCTGCTGTTCGGCGCGGTCGTGGCCGCGGCCATCGGGTACTCGGAGGGCGGCCTGCTCGCGCGCGAACTCGGCGCGTGGCAGACCGTGTCCTGGGCGCTCGTGCTGGCGTCGCCCCTGATGCTCGCCCTGACAATCCTCTCGGTGATCCAGCAACCACCGATCGGCACACCGGTGGAATGGGCGTCGTTCGTATACCTCGCGGTGGTGAGCATGTTCCTCGGCTTCTTCGCCTGGTACCGCGGCCTTGCCATCGGGCCGATGGCGCAAGTGAGCCAGGTGCAGCTCGTGCAACCGGTCCTGAGCATTATGTGGGCGGCGCTTCTGCTTAATGAAGTGCTCACGTGGCCCACCGTCCTCGGGGGAGTGGCCGTCATCATCTGCGCCGGTATAGCCGTTCGAATCCGCCTCGGCAAAACCTCGCCGAGCCCCCGGCCGCGGGCCGCCTCGGCCACCACAATGCGGTCAACGTAGTGGGGATCGCGAGATGTACCGTCGCGCTCTCTTCCAGCGCTAGCCAAAGATGCCGATGAGCGCTCCGCAGAGCGTGCAGGCGACCAGATGGTACCCGCCAGTAATGGCTCCGAAAAGGTAGGGCTCGGGGGTGTGAGGGGTGAGGGCGTTGGTCACGGACGCTGCGGCGATGGCAACTCCGACTCCTGCCCCTACAACTGCTCCGTCGATGGCGCCGGTCGCGGAGCTGGTCAGGATGAATGCGGCGATGACACTCGTTCCAACGACCGCTCCGAGGAGAGGGATGATGTAGTAAGCGAGAGGAAAACGCCCGCCCCCCGCGGAACGGTCGTAGCCGATAGAACGGTCCCAGGCCGAACAGCGGCGTGAACCAGACGGCACCGAGCAGGTAGTAGACGAGAGCGGCGACGCCAACCGCCCACCACGTGACTTCGGCGAGAGGAAGGGTCATGCGCGTGCCGAGCGCATCGCGGATTTTTGGACGAGATCGTTGCGGTGGCTAAGCCGCTCGTACGCGGGCGTGTCGATGCCGACCAGCGCTACCCGCTGGTTCTCGTCATGATGGATGCCCCAGCCGTAGCGCTTGGCCAGCGGAGACGCTCGAAGGCAAGCTTGGTCCTTCGCGAAGAATCGGTCCCACTCTTCCGCGCGATCGGCGTCACAGATCCCGGCTCGCGTCGCATGAACAGCGAACAGGACCTCGTCGGACGTCATCTCATAGGGTCGCTCCTGGATCAGAGCGAACTGCAGCGCGGCGACCGTGGGTTTCGCGCTCGTGGGTGGAGCCTCCGCCGACCTAGCCGGGCAGTCCGGAGCGACAGCGATGAAGGCGTTGCGGTAGTTTGTCGACATACGACCAGCCTGCGGGCGTACGCACCCACTGTCTTGCAGAATTGCGTCAGATGACTACCTCCCGCACGAGACCAATAGGGGCCAGCGAACGCGCCGGCGTCTTGCAACCGCAGAACCTCGCCCGGTTCTCGGCCCAGTGGCTCGAACCGGCCACCGATGTCTGCGGCGTCGTCGACACCTATTGGGCGGTGCAGTGGAATCTCGCGCCTCGCGAAAGCGTGTCGCAACGGATCATCGATTACCCGGCGGTCACCTTGAGCATTGAGCATGGCGATGTCCCGGCATCGTTCATTGCAACGGCAGTGCGCTCGAAGGCGTGGTCCCGCGAGATCGGGGGGCGTGGTTCCGTCTTCGCTATCCGATTGCGGCCCGCTGGTCTCGCCGTCCTCACTGACCTTGATCCGTCGACACTCGAACCCGAGACAGAACTCACCCCAGCGGTCGATCCGCGAGCACACCAGCTTCTCCACGCGATAGCGGCTCATGACGGTCCGGAGAGTCGCGCGCGACACGCTGACAACCTCATTCGCGCGTATCTCGACGAGCGTCCCCTTTCACGCGCCCAGCGTCTCGCCAACGCGGCCGTCGCTGCGCTTGCCGCCAGCCCGCATGTGCGAAGCGGGCGTGCGGTTGCCGAGGAACTGGGAACGAGCGAGCGCACCTTGCAACGCGTGCTTCGACAGACGGTCGGACGCGGGCCGAACGAGATCGCCAGGCGCATCCGGCTCCAGGAAGTCGTGCAGAGGCTTTCGGCGCCGGGCTCGCTTATCGCCACAGTCGCTGCCGACCTCGGCTACTCGGACCAGGCCCACCTCACCAACGAGTTCCGCTCGGTCGCCGGTGTCACGCCCGGAGGCTACCTGTCCGAACTTGAGCGTTCACAGCGTTACCTTCTTCGCCCCGGGACCTGACGGCCAACCTCAGCAGTCCCCGAGGCCTTCGATCTCCGCCCTCAGGGCGATGTTATGGTCGAGTTTGGTAAACGTCGGATTCCGACTGGCAGAGCATAGAAGGGTCGTCGTCTACAGTGATCGAACGCGCCGCCGTGGTCCAACGCACAGTGGGAAGAAATCGCGGGGTCATGATGAACCGCGCCGCCGGCCTACGCCTCATTGTCGCCGGTCTGATCCTCGCCGCGGTCATCAGCACCGCAGCGGATGTCGCCTCCCGGGTCCCGCTAAACCCCTTCAATTTTTTCGGGTTCTTCACACTGCAGTCGAACCTGCTCACCGCGATCGTCTACGTCGTTGCCGCCGTTTCCGCGGTCCGCGGCAGAGGGCAGGGCCGGTGGCTTGTCATCGCCCGCGCTTCCGTTACGACGTACATGATCATCGTCGGCATTGTTTACGCACTTCTGCTGGCACCGCTCGGTGCCGCCGGCGGGGTTCCGCT
>JBDTAA010000057.1:0-7887 GCA_039924805.1 Cryobacterium sp. | reverse complement strand
GTCGGTGGTCGCATCGTCGCCGACAATCCACACGTCGCCGGGTTCGGCACCGGCCGACCCGGCGGCGAGCATCAGGAAGTGCGGTGACGGCTTGCCCAGCAGCACGGCCGTCGTCCCGCTGGAATATTCCAGCGCCGCCACGATGGCGCCCGTGTCCAGATGGTCGCCGTCTGACCTTTTGACGTAGCGTCCGCGCTGCAGCGCGACGAGCTGCGCGCCCGCCCGCAACGCCCGGAACCCCTCGTCGAGCAGCTCATAGCTGAGCGTGTCCCGCGCGTCGCCCGCGATCACATGCGTGATCGGGCCGCCGTCTTTCCGCACGAACGGGGCGAACGAATCCCGGAGCACGCCGGAGACGATCGGCAGCACGTTCACCGGGCCGGCGGCGCCAAGATACCGGCGGGCGGCCGTAACGGGCGTGAACAGTTCATCGGACCGCACGTCGACTCCGCGCTCGCGCAGGTCGGATTCGATCATGGCCTCCGGCCGCGAATCGGTGTTGGTGAGGAAGCGGATGACGCAGCCCTGCTCCCTGAGCCGCGAAAGCGCCTCGGCCGCTCCGTCGACGGTCGCGCCGGCGGAGTAGAGCGTGCCATCCAGGTCGCACAGGATCGTCACTCCGGAAGTGTCCACGCCTCAGTTTTCCACCCACGGAGCCGTTTTGGCTACGGGCGGGCGCGCCGGGGCAGGGGAGACTTGACCGGCCTCGGGAGGCGGAGCAGAGTGTTGGCATGAGCCCCACTCACGGCCTCCTGACCCCCACCGACACAGAGATCGCCATCGCGGGCAGCGCATTCATTCACCTCGACGGCAGCCTGCACGGCAGCTACAAGACGGCGGACTTCGCATCCGCGATTCGACTGGTCGACAAGGTCGGGGAGGCGGCCGATGCGATGAACCACCACCCGGACGTGAGGCTCGGCTGGGGGAACGTCACCTTCCGCCTGCATTCCCACGACGCCGGCGGGGTCACCGCCAGGGACGTTCGGCTCGCGCGCACGATCCAGGAGTTGGCGGAGGAGCTCGGTGCCACGAATGCGCACGCGGCCCCGGCCAGGTACGACATCGCCATCGACTGCGGCGATGCCGACTCCATCCGCCCGTTCTGGCTGGCCGGCCTTGGCTACCAGGAAGTCGTCGACGAGGGCGAGATCGAGCTGGTGGATCCGAGCGGGATCGGGCCTCGAGTCTGGTTCCAGCACATGGAGATCGCACGCACGGAACGCAACCGCATCCACATCGACGTGTACGTGCCCGCACCCGATGCCGAGGCCAGGGTGCAGTCGATCATCGACGTGGGCGGCGTGCTCATCACCGACGAGCACGCGCCCGATTGGTGGGTGCTCGCCGACGTGGAGGGCAACGAACTCTGCGTCTGTACGACCGCACGCTGAGGCGAAGCGCCGTGGCCATCTGGATCTGCGAGGCCTGCGGGCTCGAGCACCCCGACTCGGCCGAGCCGCCGACGCGATGCGCGATCTGCGAGGAGGAGCGGCAGTTCGTGCCGCCCGGCGGCCAGCGGTGGACCACCTCGGAGAAACTCGAACGAGCGGGAACCGCGCTCGCCATCGCCTGGGTCGAGCCGGGCCTGCACCGGCTCACGGTGACGCCTCGCCTCGCGATCGGCCAGCAGTCGTTCCTCCTCGGCACCCCGGAGGGGAACGTGCTCTGGGAGCCGCCCGGATTCATTTCGGCCGCGGCCGTCAGCGCGGTGCGTGAGCTCGGCGGGGTCGTCGCGATCGCCGGCAGCCATCCGCACCTGATGGGCGCCTCGGTCAGCTGGAGCCACGCGTTCGGCGGCGCCACGGTGTATGTCGCGGCGGCCGACGCGGCCTGGAGCCAGCGCCCCGACCCGGTGATCCGGCTCTGGCGGGGGACGGAGGGCCTGCTGCCGGGCGTCACCAGCGTGCAGTGCGGCGGCCATTTCCCCGGCAGCAGCGTGCTGCACTGGGAGCAGGGCGCCGACGGCCGCGGCGTGCTGCTCACCGGCGACACCATCCTGATCGGGCCGGGCAACAAGACCGTCACCGCGATGCGCTCTTACCCGAACCTCATCCCGCTGCCCCCGCGGGCCGTGCGCACCATCCTGGACCGGCTGGATCCGCTGGCCTACGACCGGCTGTACGGACCCTTCCCGGGCCAGGTCGTCGACTCCGGCGCCAGCGACATCGTCGCCCGGTCCCTCGCCCGCTACATCGCCTGGTCGAACGGCGACATCCCCGACTTCGAACCCTCCTGACCGCCGGCGCGGGGTCGTGGCAGCGCGAAGGGCCGGGTGCAGCGCGAGCGCCCGAGCTAGGAGGCGGTGGTGAGGGCGGTGAGGGCCATCTGCTCGAGCAGGGCGCGCACGGCGGAGCGAGCCGTGCCGGCGGCGGCGCTGTGCGGCGTCGAGTTGATCAGGCCGAACGTGGCATGGGCACGGATGCGCAGCATCGTCGTGTCCACTCCGGGATGCACGCGGCTGAGCACGCCGACCCACAGCTCCACGTAGGTGCGCTGCAGGGCGCGCACCCTGTGCCGGTCCGCCTCGGCGAGGCTGTCCAGGTCTCGGTCCTGCACGCGAATGACGTCGGGATTGGACAGGGCGAAGTCCACGTGGAAGCGCACCAGCAGCCGCAGCGCCTCCGCGGCATCCGGGGTCTTTTCGACCACGGCCTGCCCGCCGGCAACGAGGTTCTCGCTGGCGCCGACCAGCAGCGCGGCGAGGAGGCTCTGCTTGCCGCTGAAGTGGCGGTACACCGCCGGGCCGCTGACCCCGGCGGCCGTGCCGAGGTCCTCGATCGAGGCCCCGTTGAAACCGGACCTGGCGAAGAGCGACGCGGCGGCGGCCAGGAGGGCCTGGCGGCGGTCGGCCTTGGCCAGGCTGCGCGGCGTTGGCGCCGCGGCTACCGTGTCGACCATTGCGCTTCCCGTCTGGACATCTCGGCTACGAGCCGCTAACCTGAATTTCGGTTAGTGATCATTAACTGTACTTCATGCACGCAGCAACGGGAAGATGTCAATGGAGACACTCGAGAGTCGGATCGACTCCAGCAGCCAGACGTTCACCGAGAACGACGCAGCCCAGCGCGAACTCGTCGAAGACCTCCAGCAGCGGCTCGCAACAGCCGCGCTCGGCGGCCCGGAGAAATCCCGGCAGCGCCACATCGGTCGCGGCAAGCTCCTCCCGCGCGAGCGCATCGACCAGCTCCTCGACGAGGGCAGCCCGTTCCTTGAGATCGCACCGCTGGCCGCCAACGGCATGTACCACGACGCCTGCCCCGGCGCCGGAATGATCGCCGGAATCGGCCTGGTCCACGGCCGCCAGGTGCTCGTCATCTCCAACGACGCCACCGTCAAGGGCGGCACCTACTACCCGATGACGGTCAAGAAGCACCTCCGCGCCCAGGAGATCGCCTTCGAGAACCGCCTCCCGTGCGTGTACCTCGTCGACTCCGGCGGGGCCTTCCTGCCGATGCAGGACGACGTCTTCCCCGACAAGGAACACTTCGGCCGCATCTTCTACAACCAGGCCAGGATGTCCGCCGCCAAGATCCCCCAGATCGCCTCGGTCATGGGCTCGTGCACCGCCGGCGGCGCCTACGTGCCCGCGATGAGCGACGAGACCGTGATCGTGCGCAACCAGGGCACCATCTTCCTCGGCGGCCCGCCGCTCGTGAAGGCCGCCATCGGCGAGATCGTGACCGCCGAGGAACTCGGCGGCGGAGACCTGCACGCCCGCACCTCCGGCGTCACCGACCACCTCGCCGAAAACGACCAGCACGCGCTGCAGATCGTGCGCGACATCGTCGGGACCCTGCCCCGTCCGGCGGCGCCGGCCTGGGACATTCTCCCGACGGTCGAACCCGTCGCCGACGAGAGCGAAATGTACGGCGCGGTCCCCACCGACGTGCAGGGTCAGTACGACGTGCACGAGGTCATCGCGCGCATCGTCGACGGCAGCGAATTCCACGAGTTCAAGAAGGAATACGGCACCACGCTGATCACCGGCTTCGCCCGCCTGCACGGCCACCCGGTCGGCATCATCGCGAACAACGGCGTGCTCTTCGCAGAGTCCGCGATGAAGGGCGCGCACTTCATCGAGCTGTGCGACCAGCGCGGCATTCCGCTCGTGTTCCTGCAGAACCTGGCCGGCTTCATGGTCGGCAAGGACTACGAGGCCGGCGGCATCGCCAAGCACGGCGCGAAGATGGTCACCGCCGTCGCTACCGCCCGCGTGCCCAAGCTCACCGTCGTGATCGGCGGATCCTTCGGCGCCTGCAACTACTCGATGTGCGGGCGCGCTTACTCGCCGCGGTTTCTCTGGATGTGGCCGGCCAGCCGCATCTCCGTGATGGGCGGCGCCCAGGCATCCTCCGTGCTCGCCACCGTCAAGCGGGAGCAGATCGAAGGCCGCGGCGAGGAATGGACCGCCGAGGAGGAGGCGGCCTTCAAGGCCCCGATCAAGGACCAGTACGAACACCAGGGCAACCCGTACTACTCGACCGCGCGCCTCTGGGACGACGGCATCATTGACCCGATGGACACCCGCACCGTGCTCGGCCTGGCCCTCGACGTCTGCGCCGCCACCCCGCTACCCGAGACCTCCTTCGGTCTCTTCCGGATGTGAGAGAGACCATGACAACCCTGACTCCAACCCGGTTCGACACCGTCCTCGTCGCCAACCGCGGCGAAATCGCCTGCCGCATCATCCGCACGCTGCGCGAGCTCGGCATCCGCTCTGTCGCCGTTTACAGCGACGCCGACCGCGGCGCCCTGCACGTGTCGCTCGCGGATGTCGCGGTGCGGATCGGCCCCGCGAAGCCCCAGCTCAGCTACCTCAACATCGATGCCATCCTGGCCGCCGCCGCCAGATCCGGCGCCCAGGCGATCCACCCCGGCTACGGATTCCTCTCCGAGAACCAGGCATTCGCCCAGGCCTGCGCCGATGCGGACGTCGTCTTCATCGGGCCGAGCGTGCACGCGCTGAACATGATGGGCGACAAGATCCGCTCGAAGAACCACGTGGCGGAGTCCGGCGTGCCGGTCATCCCCGGCGTGTCCCTGCCCGGCCAGACCGACGAGCAGCTCATCGCCGCGTCCGACGGCGTCGGCTACCCGATGCTGATCAAGCCGTCGGCCGGCGGCGGCGGCAAGGGCATGCACCTCGTCGAACGCGCCGAAGACCTGGCCGAAGCGCTCGTCACCGCCCGCCGCGTCGCCGCGAACGCGTTCGGCGACGACACCCTGTTGATCGAACGCTTCATCAGTACTCCCCGGCACATCGAGGTGCAGGTCCTGGCCGACACCCAGGGAACCATCATCCATCTCGGCGAACGCGAGTGCTCACTGCAGCGCCGCCACCAGAAGGTCATCGAAGAGGCGCCGTCACCGCTGCTCGACGCCGGCACCCGCGCCCGCATCGGCGAGGCCGCCTGCGCTGCGGCCCGCAGCGTCGGCTACACCGGCGCCGGCACCGTCGAGTTCCTGGTCTCGGATGCCGCCCCCGACGAGTTCTTCTTCATGGAGATGAACACCCGTCTCCAGGTCGAGCACCCGGTCACCGAGATGATCACCGGGCTCGACCTCGTCGAGTGGCAGGTACGCGTCGCGGCGGGGGAGCCCCTCGGCGTCGGCCAGGCCGACGTGCGGCTCACCGGGCACGCCGTCGAGGCCCGCGTCTACGCCGAGAACCCGGAACGCGGTTTCCTGCCGACCACGGGAACCGTGCTGGCCCTGCACGAGCCCAACGGAGACGGTATCCGCGTCGACAGCGCGCTCACCCCCGGCCTGGTGATCTCCTCCGACTACGACCCGATGCTCGCCAAGGTCATCGCCTGGGCGCCCACCCGCGCCGAGGCGCTCACCCGCCTCGACCGCGCCCTCGCCGACACCGTCGTGCTCGGAGTTCGTACCAACATCGAGTACCTGCGCCTCCTGGTGCAGGACGCCGACGTTCGTGCCGGACACCTCGACACCGGCCTGATCGAGCGCAAGCTCCCCGGCCTCAGCTTCCGGCCGGCCGACGACCACGTCCTCGCGGCCGCCGCGCTCTACCTGCACAGTCAGGCATGGTCTGGCGCAAATCCGGTCTGGTCGCGCCCGAGCGGCTGGCGGATGGGCCCGCACCGCCAGGCCCGGTACAACCTCGCCGTGAGCGCGACCGAATCGGTCGACGTGCGGGTCGAGGGCGACCCCGGTGCGGCATCCGTCGCCGTCGGAGCCGGCGAATCGATCCCGTCGAGCCTGGTCGAGGTGACCGGCCGACCCGGTTCGTTCGGTATTGAACTCGCCGGCATCAGCCGAGTGCTCGATATCACCCGGGACGGCCACCGATTGTGGATCGGCAGCGACGGATTCTCCGTCGACCTGCTGCACCGCTCCCGCGCCGCCGAGCTGGCCGAACAGCTCGCCGGCCGTGACCGCGTCGAGGGCGCGGTCAGCCCGGACGTGCGCTCGCCCATGCCCGGCACCGTCATCGCCGTGCACGCCGCCACGGGAGACCTCGTGGAGGTCGGCCAGACCATCCTCACCGTGGAGGCCATGAAGATGGAGCACAAGCTCGTTGCCGCCACCGCCGGGATCGTCACGGTCAGCTTCAAGCCCGGCGACCTGGTCAAGCTCGACCAGGTCGTCGCCACCATTGCCGCGGCGGCCGTCGCCGAAACGGCGGAGAGCACGCCCGCGTAGGCCCCTCGGCCGATCTGGCCCTATCGTGAAGGTACGCAGAACGAGGAGATCGAATGATTGACAAAGTTGTAGCGAGCGCGGCCGAGGCCGTCGCCGACATTCCCGATGGGGCATCCCTCGCCGTCGGAGGCTTCGGTCTCTGCGGCATTCCAGAGATACTCATCGAGGCCCTGCACGCGCAGGGCACGACGGACCTCGAGACCATCAGCAACAACTGTGGCGTCGACGGCTGGGGGCTCGGGCGGCTGCTCGACGACCACCGCATCCGCCGCACTGTCAGCTCCTACGTGGGCGAGAACAAGGAATTTGCCCGGCAGTTCCTCTCGGGCGAGCTCGAGGTCGAGCTCACTCCGCAGGGCACTCTCGCCGAGAAGCTGCGCGCCGGCGGCGCCGGCATCCCCGCGTTCTTCACCCCCGCCGGCGTCGGCACCCAGGTCAGCGAGGGCGGCCTGCCGCAGCGCTACAACACGGACGGTTCCGTCGCGAAGGCGTCCGAACCCAAGGAGGTGCGCAGCTTCCACGGCGCCGACTACGTGATGGAGCACTCCGTCACCCCCGACTTCGCCCTGGTGCACGCCGCCAAGGGTGACCGCTACGGCAACCTCGTCTTTCACGCTGCGGCAGCGAATTTCAACCCCCTCGCCGCTATGGCCGGCCGCATCACGATCGCCCAGGTCGAGGAGCTCGTCGAGCCGGGCGAGCTCGATCCGGAGCACATCCACACCCCCGGCATCTTTGTGCAGCGCGTCGTCGTGGTCGGTCAGATCGAGAAGCGGATCGAAAAACGAACCATCACCGAAACCCCGAAGGAGGTCGGCGAATGAGCCTCACCCGCGAGGAGCTCGCGGCGCGCGTCGCCCAGGAGCTCGAAAACGGCCAGTACGTCAACCTCGGCATCGGCATGCCGACCCTGATCCCGAACTACATTCCGGATGACATCGAGGTCGTTCTGCACGCGGAGAACGGCATCCTCGGTGTCGGCCCGTATCCCACCGATGCCAACGTCGACCCCGACCTGATCAACGCGGGCAAGGAAACCGTCACCGTCAACCAGGGCGCGGCGTTCTTCGACTCCGCGGCATCGTTCGGAAATGGGGTCCGTGGCGGCTTCCGTCAGCCGGTTGGCGCTCTCCAGCTCCGGGAAGTGGAAGGGCAGGAACACGGTTTCGGGGCGGATGGCCGTGCTGAGTTCGGCGCGGCAGACCACCTCGCCGCGCT
>JBDTAA010000056.1:0-3727 GCA_039924805.1 Cryobacterium sp. | reverse complement strand
GCAGATCGCGCTCAACGCCGGCATGGAGCCGGGCGTTGTCGCCGACAAGGTGCGCAACCTGCCGATCGGTTGGGGCCTCAACGCCGCAACCGGCGAGTATGTCGACATGCTCGCTGCAGGAATCAATGACCCGGTGAAGGTCACCCGCTCCGCGCTGCTCAACGCAGCGTCGATTGCCGGACTGTTCCTCACCACCGAGGCCGTTGTCGCCGACAAGCCCGAGAAGCACCCGGCCCCGGCCGGCGACCAGGGCGGCGGAATGGACTTCTAAGTCCCCTCCCGCTTCACCGCTTTACGGTTCCAGGCACTGGGCGCCTCCTCAGGGAGGCGCCCATTGTCGTACCCGGGAGGCCCTAGCGGGCGAACAGGCGCGCGTTGGCGTGTTCCACGTCGGCGTACTGCTGGCCGGCCTGGTTCAGCGCCTGGCCCAGCGCCTCCGCGCTCTGCTCGACCTGATGCTGCGTGGCCCGCCATTCGGCCACCGCGCCCTGGAAGGCCGCGGCGGCCTGCCCGGACCACGCGCCATCGAGCCCGGTGAGCAGGGCAAGCAGGCCCGCAACTTCCGCCTGGACGCGTGCGATGGAACCCCGTGCGGCGGCGGCCTGGCCGAGCACCGCCTCACTGTCGACCTGATACTGCGCCATGGCTTGCCCCTCACGTGCGGGCTGCCGGTGCGGTCGAATCCGACCCGGTCAGGCCCGGGAAATCAGGCTAGGACACGGGCGCCTGCGGGTGGTTGCCGGCGAGGGCGCGGTGGACAGCCGGTCCGCTCAGCGGGTGGGGGAGGAGCCGGCGATGATCCCCTGCGGCGCGTTCGGGGAGCCGGCGAGCGGGAGCCAGACCCGGAACGTCGTGCCGGCTCCTGGCGTGTCGAGAACCTCGACAGTGCCGTTGTGGCTGGCCACGATCGACGCGACGATCGCGAGGCCAAGGCCGCTCCCACCCGTTTCGCGGGCGCGGGACGTGTCGGCGCGCCAGAAGCGCTGGAAGATCTTGTCCCGGATCTGCGGCGGAATGCCTTCGCCGTGGTCGACGACGGCGATAGACGCACGTTGGTTGCGCCGATCCACAGAGACCTCGAGCTCCACGGGGCTCTCCGGCGGGCTGAAGCGGAGGGCGTTGCCCATCAGGTTCGTGATGACCTCGCGGATCTTGTTCTCCTCTGCCATGACCACGGCGGGGAGGGTGACGGGGGTCGCAGCCCTCAGGCCGTCCGCGACCGGCGCCCGCACCGGCCGTGCGGCAGGGGCATCCGCCCGGCGGGGCCGGCGCGTACGCAGCCGGGCCAGGGTCGCGCCCGCGAACGCGATGGTGAGGGTGGAGGCCGGATTGGGCGGTGGCGTTCCGGGCGCGTTGCGGGGGTTCGCAGGCGCGATGGAGGCGGTGCCGACGGCCGCGGTGTCGGCGGTCTCCGGGACATCCTCCTCCGGCGCCGGGGATAGGACGGTCACCCGACGGCCGGGGGAGGAGGCCATGGCGTCCAGGGCGGCGTCTCGGGCCAGCGGCATGAGGTCGACGGGGGCGAGGGCGAGGGGCTTCGTCTCGTCCAGTCGGGCGAGTTCGAGGAGGTCTTCGACCAGGCCGCCCATCCGGATCGCTTCCTTCTCGATGCGTTCCATGGCCTGCGCAACATCCTCAGGGGTTTGCAGGGCGCCCATTCGGTACAACTCGGCGTAGCCTCGCACCGAGACGAGCGGGGTGCGCAGTTCGTGGCTGGCGTCGCCGACGAAGCGGCGCATCTGGTCGATCGTGCGGGCGCGGTCCTTGAAGGCCCGGTCGATGCGATTCAACATGGTGTTGAGGGAGCGGTTGAGGCGGCCGACCTCGGTGTTAGGCGTCGCGCCGCCGAGTCGCTGGCTGAAATCCCCGTTGGCGATCGCCGCAGCGGTGCGTTCCACCTCGCGCAGCGGCGCGAACGTGGTCGTCACCAGCAGTCGGGTGAGGAGGGCGCCGAGCAGGACCACGCCCACGCCGAAGCCCAGGAAGATCGTGAGGTAGGTGGCCATCGTGTTCTCGGTCGGCTTGAGTGAGACGGCCATCAGGATCGTGCCGTAGGTGCCCTGCGGACTGATCACGAAGGGCACGGCGACCGCGTGGAATTCGGTGTCGCGGCTGGCGTTGTAGAACGTCTGCGTGTCCCCGTCGAGCCGGGTCACGGAGTGCAGGTCGAGCGGCACCGTGATGACGGGGAGATCCTGGCGCGGCCGATCCCGCCAGGTGCGGTCCCGGAGGTTGCCGCTCTCGTCGTAGAGGGCGACGAAGTAGTCGGAGGGCACACCCTCCGTGCTGCCTTCGGTGAGGGAGGTCGCCGAGGAGCCGTTCAGCGCCGTCTGCGCCTCGGTTTGGAGGCGGGCGTCGACCTGCTGGATGACATATTGCCGGAGCATCGCCATCGTGCCGATTCCTGAGACGAGCAGCCCCAGGGTGAGCATCAGCACGGTCACGCCGGTGATCTTGGACCGAAGGGGAATGCGGCTCCATCGATCCGTCAGTGACTCGCTCATGAGAATTCCAGCTTACGGGCGGAGCCTGTGACTACGCCTTGGCCGCCTTGAGCATGTACCCGAAGCCGCGCTTGGTCTGGATCAGCGGCTCGGTCGAGTGCGTGTCGACCTTGCGGCGCAGGTAGGAGATGTATGACTCGACGATCCCGGCGTCCCCGTTGAAGTCGTACTCCCACACGTGGTCGAGGATCTGCGCCTTGGACAGGACCCGGTTCGGGTTGAGCATGAGGTATCGGAGCAACTTGAACTCGGTCGGGCTCAGCTCGATCGGCTCGTCGCCGACGAGGACCTCGTGGGTGTCCTGGTCCATGGTGAGCTCACCGGCGCGGATGACCGCGTCTTCGTCGGCGTGCATGGTGCGCCGGAGGATCGCCTTGATCCTGGCCACGATCTCGTCGAGGCTGAACGGTTTGGTGACGTAGTCGTCCCCGCCGACCGTGAGCCCGGTGATCTTGTCCTCCGTGTCGTCTTTCGCCGTCAGGAACAGGATCGGGGCCGTGTAGCCGGCCGTACGCAGACGCTTGGTCACGCCGAATCCGTTGATGTCGGGCAGCATGACATCGAGGATGATCAGGTCGGGTTCCTCCTCGAGCACGGCCGAGATCGCCTGGGCCCCATTTCCCACCGCACGCACCGCGAAGCCAGCGAAGCGCAGGCTGGTGGTGAGAAGATCCCGAATATTGGGTTCGTCGTCAACTATGAGAATGCGGGGGCCGTCGGTCATTCACCTAGTATCTGCGCGTTAGCTGGGATGTTCCTGTGAGTGGGCGGTGGATTTCTCAGGCTGCGCGGACCGCGGGGAGGGTGCGGTGGCGCGGCTGATCCGGACGCAGCACCGCCCCGCTCCCGGCTCGCTTCCCACGACGTGGTCCACGTCGCCGGCGCCGTCGGCCAGTCCGCGGACGAGCTCGAAATTGAGCTCGCAGACGAGATCGGTGTGCTTCTGGGCCAGAGCGTGGAACGGGCAGTTGCCGAGGACGAGGTCGTCCCCGTCCGCGCAGGGCTCGAAGCCGTTCTCCTCGAGGGCGAGGGGGAGCGAGGCGGAGGCGGCGCCCCGACTGCGGCCGGCCTCGCCGGCGACGGTGCGGAGCGTTTCCCGCACCGGCTGCCCGGTGTCGATGGACCGCTCGATCGCTCCGGCCAGTACGTCGCCGGCCAGGTCGTAGTGGCGCTCGGGGAGCGAGACGCTGATCTCGGCCCCGGCGCGGAGGTACAGCTTCGCC
>JBDTAA010000055.1:0-3310 GCA_039924805.1 Cryobacterium sp. | reverse complement strand
GGCCGCGTTGCGGCTCATCTCGCAGCTGAACGCGCCGGTCGAGCAGCTTGTTCTTGTCTCCCCGGCCGCCGACGCCGCCGCTGCCGACCGCGACCCGACCGGCCTGCTCGCAGCGGTTCGCCGCCTTCCGGTCGGACTGGTCGCATCCGTCACCGAGTCGCAGGCCGCCGACTTCGCGTCCGCCGGATTCGAACTCTTCGCGGATCGGGCCACCCGCGACGGGCGGCCGACCGCCTACCTCTGCCGTGACTTCGTGTGCCGCCTGCCCGTCACCGATCCCGCCGGTCTGGGCGCCGCCGGTCTGGATCCTGCCGGTCTGGATCCTGCCGGTCTCGACCCTGCCGACCCCGACCCCGACCCTGCGTGAGGTCTCGCTCGATGGCGCCGCCACGACGCGGCGATGGTCGGGGTCGAAATCGAGGCCGGCGCCGCCGCAGGGCGGTAGCATCAGGCATCCGCTCCGACACCGGCGCGATCCACGCACCGAAAGGCCCGCGCCATGATCCCCGAAATCAACATCTGGGCGGTCCTGCTCGCCACAGCATCCAGCATGGTCATCGGCTCGATCTGGTACGCGAAGCGTGTGTTCGGCGCCTACTGGATGGGGGCCGTCGGCCACACGGAGGAAACCATGAAGGGGGGAGGGGCCGGCCCGATCATCGTCACGGTCTTCGTCAGCTTCATTACCGCCTGGGTCCTGGCCGGAACCGCCGCCATCGTGCAGAACTTCTACCACGGCAACTTTCTCGCCAACGCGGTCCTGACCGCCGTCATCCTGTGGGCCGGATTCACGGCGGCCCGGATGATCACCCACGACGCGTTCGATCGGCGCCCCCGGGGACTCACCGTTCTGAACATCGCACACGAGCTGGTCACCGTCGTGATCATGGGGCTGATCATCGGGCTGTTCGGGATCACCGCCCTGTAACTCGCTGGGCGCACGTGGCCCGGAGCGCCGTGCGGTCCGCTGAGCTCGACGCTCGGCGCGGCAGCGTACACTGACAGAAGCGCCACCGCGTTCCACCGGGTGCTTCGCTCGGTCCAGAACTGGTGCGTCGTCTTCGGTGATACGGGACGCACTCCCCCTGGCATAGCGCGTGGTTGCCTCGTGATCGAGTGTTCCCACCCCCTGAGGAGGACCATGGCGACATTCGATCGATCAGAAGCATACGAAGCGGACACCCCCGAGGTCCCCACTCTGTTGCTGAGTACCGAGCCCGAACTCGTGCTGATCACGCCCGACCCCCGAACCCGCCGATTCAACCGCGACGACGTCGTCGTTCGCAAGGGTGAAATCGCCCTCATCAACGGCAACTTCACGCCCCAGGAATCCATGGTCAAGGACCTCCTCGCGGTGCGCGACGTGCTCGAGGCGGCTGGCATCGACTTCCTGCTCGTGCGCGGCGACGGTGGACGCCCGGTCATCGCGGTCGACCGCAAGAGCCGCAAATCGCTCACCCAGGTGCTCGCCACGGCATTCGCCAACGAACCCTTCTACGCGAAGCCGCTCGACGGCATCCGTACCGAGCCGGTCCTGCTAGCCGACGGCGCCCTCACTGCGCTCCGCAAGTCATCCGTCTTCCGGGTATACCGGCCCAGGATCGAGCCGATCGGTCGCCTCCGTTACGGCGCGCAGACCGCGTTCCAGCTCGAGATGTGGCGCTTCGGTGACGATGAGATCGTCGCCCCGGTCGAGAACCAGCTCATGCGCAAACGGATGCCACGGTCGGAGGCCCGCGAAACCACGATCGAGCTCTACGGCCGCACCTGGACCACGCTGCAGAACATGTTCGACGACCTCGCCAGCGACATCAGCTTTGACATCGACATGGTCTTCTCCTGGGTCGACGGATCCTCAATCGACTTCCAGCGCGAACGCGCCAAGCGCATGGAGAACTACGTCGTGGGGGAGGGCGACGATTCCGACGCGCGCTTCCGGCAGATCGACGAACTCAAGTACGCGCTGCGCAGCGTCTACCTGTTCGCCCCGTGGGTGCGTCGCATCTTCATCGCCACGGATTCGCCGGCGCCCGCGTGGCTGGCCGACCACCCGAGGGTCACGCTCATGCGCAGCGCGGACTTCTTTCCCGACGTCTCGGTGCTGCCCACCCACAACTCGCATGCCGTCGAGAGCCAGCTGCACCGCATTCCGGGCCTGGCCGAGCACTTCCTGTACTCCAACGACGACATGTTCTTCGGCCGTCCGGTCGGGCCGGAGCTGTTCTTCTCCCCGGGCGGGGTGACGAAATTCATGGAGGCGTCGACGCGCATTGGGCTCGGCGACAACGACCCAACCCGCAGCGGCTTCGAAAACGCCGCTCGCGTCAACCGCGCCCTGCTGCTTGGACGCTTCGGCAAGGTCACCACCCGCCACCTCGAGCACACCGCCGCGCCCATGCTGAAGAGCGTGATGCGCGACCTCGAGGCCGAATTCCCCGACGACTTCTCGCGCACGGCGGCCAGCCGGTTCCGATCGGCGACCGACATCTCCGTCACGAACTCGCTGTACCACTACTACGCACTCATGACCGGTCGCGCGGTCGCGCAGACGCAGGCCCGCTCGCTGTACGTGGAAACGACACTGCGTGCCGCGTTGCGCCAGATGAACCGGCTGCGCAAGCGCCGCGACCACGACATGTTCTGCCTCAACGACGGAAGCTTCCCGGAGATCTCGGACGAGGTGCGCATTGCGGCGGTGACGGAGTTTCTGGAGCTCTATTTCCCGATCGCAGCACCGTGGGAGCACGAGAGCAGGGCGAGGGGCTGATCCGTTAGCGCAGGACCGGGATCGGTGTGGTCATCGGCGGTTCACGGAACACCGGCAGCGTACCCGCGGGACTGATCTCGACGCTCGACGCGGCGAGACGCCGGGTGCTCTCTGCCGCGTCGACGTAATCGAGCGTCGGGTAGCTGCCGAGCGGAACCACCGAGTGCAGCACCGTGTCCCGGTAGACGTGCACGAGGTTGAACGCGCGGGCTCCGTCGCGGCCCCGCGTTCCGCCGACCGGCACGTTGAGGTCCTGGGTGTAACAGGTGGCGGAGGCCACAGACACCGGGATGCCGGCGAACGTCGCGGCTGAGGAGTAGTGGAGGTGTCCGGCGATGATGCTTCGAACATCCGTGCCACGCAGCACCTCGGCCAGGGCGCCCTGGCCGCGCAATTCGACCGCCGCCGCGAGGTCGAGCATGCTGGGCACGGGCGGATGGTGCATGGCGAGAATCGTTCCGTCCGGGGCGGGCACCCGCAGCGTGGCGGCCAACCAGGCGAGGCTGGGGGCGGAGATCTCGCCGTGGTGGTGCCCGGGCACCG
>JBDTAA010000054.1:0-5181 GCA_039924805.1 Cryobacterium sp. | reverse complement strand
GGCACCATCCGCCTCGTCGATGTGCCGCTCGACGTATTCGGCGACGAGAACGACGAGCGACCGGGAAACACGGCTCCGCAGCCGAATGTGTTCCGGCCGCGCGCCTCCTCCCGCAAGGGACGGGCGTCGATGCCGAGCTGGGACGAAATCGTCTTCGGTGCTCGCACGGACGACGACCTGGCCTAGGAGCTTCCCACGCCTCCCCTTCACACGCTTTCACGGCGCAATCGCGCGAGAATGCACTCGTGGCCACGAAACGCGACGGATAACCACCACGACTGCACTCTCGCGGCCGGAGTCTCGGGCGGGGACTTTCTCAGCCGGCAGCGTCGAACCAGTGGAGAATGTGGGCCCCTCGCGATATAGTCGTTGAATCGAACATACGTTCGATGCGTGACGAAGTGAGGCGATGACAATGCCCCCTGTGGACGAACCGGTCATTGTCTGGACCGGAGAGGCCGGGCAGCCCGAGCGCCTGGTCTGGCGGTCCCGGCGATTCCGGGTGACGGACACCCCGACGGCGCTCGTGGGAACCTGCGAATGGTGGCGCCCGTTCGCGCCACACGGCTACGGAATCGGACATCCGCCGCTCACGATCGCCGGTTGGCGATTCCAGGCGACCGCAGACAACGGCGAAACGCACGTGTTCGACGTGAGATCGGACGACGACCCGTCCGACGATCCATCGAACGACGCGCCCGCCGATGACAGGCGCTGGCAACTCGTGCGCATATTCGACTGAGAAGTATCCGCACGGCCATGCTCGAACCGGCCATACTGGCTGCATGCCGACACGGGCCACCCGCCGGGACGCCACGCGACTCCGCCTGGTGCGCCATGCACTCGCCGGCGACGAGTTACACGGGGCAGCCGACGTCACACACCGCATGCTCGCGCTGCAGGCCCAGGACTTCGCTGCCGGCAAGTGGGCGCTCGGAGCGCGTGCCCCCGGCACCACGTTGTCTGACATCGACGTGGCGATCGGCTCCGGCACGATTGTTCGGTCCTGGCCGATGCGGGGCACGTTACACCTCGTTCCGGCCGTCGATCTCAAATGGATGCAGCAGCTCACCACACCGAGACTGATCGAGGGCAGGCGCACCCGACTGGCAGAGCTGGGCATCACCAACGACGTCATCGAACGCGCACGCGCCGTCGCGGTCGAGTCCCTCTCGGGCGGACGCGAACTCGGCCGGGCCGGATTCTTAGCCGCACTGGATGCGACGGGAATCGGCACCGACGGCCAGCGCGGATACCACCTAATCGGGCATCTCGCGGTGACGGGCACACTGTGCTGGGGACCGCAGCGCGGCACGCAGCAGACGCTCGTCCTTGTCGACGAGTGGGTGCCCCGACGCCAGGGTCGGCCTGTCGGTCGCCAGCGACAGATTGATCGAGCTGCTGGTCGACGACGTCGTCTACTACCTGCCCGCAGAGACCGACACCGGCGACTTCGGCGGCGCCCCAACGCAGCGCTCCCCCGTGATCGCACTCCCCTCATTCGACGAGTACCTCCTCGGCTACCGTGACCGTAGCTTTGCGGTCGATAACAGCGGCCTGCTCCGCGTCGTACCGGGCAAGAATGGCATCTTCCTGCCGCTCATCCTCTCCTCGGGGCGGGTTATCGGCACCTGGCGCCAGACGAAGAGGGTGCAAACCCTGAGTGTGGAACCGCGGCCGTTGGACGGCCTGTCAGCCAAGCAGCTCAGGGAGTTCGAACGCGCCGTTGCCGAATACGCGCGGTTCCTCGGGGTGGCCGCGTACGCCGTGACACAGCCGGAGCCGCCACTAACCTAGAGGAGTGCGAATAACGGCGAGCCTGCAAACCGCCAGCAGGATTCCCCTCCTTCAGGCAGTGAAGATCTCGGTGGCGACCGTTCTCGCATGGCTCATTGCCCAGTTGCTCCTGCCCGGCGAACTCCCCATCTTCGCGGCCATTGCCGCCCTGCTTGTGGTGCAACCGAGCATCAACCAGTCCGTCGGCAAGGCGGTCGAGCGCAGCCTCGGCGTCATTGGCGGCGTCATCATCGCCTACGGCATAGGGCTCCTATTCGGAGCCTCGAGCTGGATCGTTCTGCTCACGATCGTGCTCTGTATCATGCTTGCCTGGGCGCTGAAACTCCCCCCCGGCTCGGCCAACCAGCTTCCGATCAGCGCCATGCTCGTGCTCGCCATCGGCTCGTCTACCGCGGGCTATGCGTTTGACCGGATCATCGAAACGGTCGTCGGCGCTGTCATAGCGCTGATCGTCAATGTTTTGATCGTGCCTCCGGTGCAGCTCGCGCCTGCGCACGAGGCTGTCGCCCGACTCGCCAACGAGGTCGCCGATACCCTTGATCGTCTCGCCGACGCCCTGCGCTCACCGCAGAAGTCGTTCGCGCTCGAGGAGTTGCTGCTCACGGCTCGGCTGCTGCGGCCCATGCAGGCCGCCGCAGAGCGCGCCATCACGGCAGCGGACGAGAGCCTGACCTTCAACCCACGGCAGGCCAAACATCGGCGGATGCTCGACGCGGACATCGAGCTCTATGAGCGGCTGAAGGCACTCGTCACGCGCGGAATCGGCATGACGCGCGCCTTCCGCGACCACTATGACGATTCCCTGCACCTGGAGCCCACCGTGCAGGCCTTCTCCCAAGAGCTCGGTAGGGCCGCTCACGACTTGATTCTGCTCGTTCCGGCCGAGGACGGCTCGGAACGGACGACCTCGGGCGTCGAGCCCGCGGCGCTGACTGCGCCGCTCATCATCCGCACCCCACACCCCGAGCACTGGATCCTGATCGGTTCCCTCATGGAGGATCTTCGCCGGGTGCGAGAGGAAATAGTGGCGGAATAGCGGGGCCGGCTCACGCGACCGGCTCACCGGCCGTTAACCACGAAGGGGGCCCCGCCGAAGCGAGACCCCGTGCGTGGCAATGACTAGTCCTGGTTGAGGACGGCCTGCAGCTCAAGGGTGATGGTCACCTTGTCGCCGAGCAGGAATCCGCC
The DNA here is from genome assembly GCA_039924805.1 of Cryobacterium sp. Lineage (GTDB taxonomy): Bacteria > Actinomycetota > Actinomycetes > Actinomycetales > Microbacteriaceae > Cryobacterium. The sequence goes on along the minus strand of JBDTAA010000054.1, from coordinate 2,196 downwards.
GGTCTCGAGGGCCGCGTTGTAGGTGAGGCCGAAGGCGTCGCGCTCGACGTGGGTCGTGGCCGTGGCGCCGGCCTTGTAGTTGCCGTACGGGTCAACAGCGAATCCGCCGAATTCGAAGTCGAAGGTGACAGGCTTGGTCACGCCCTTGATGGTGAGGTCGCCGTCTACGAGGAAGTCGCCGTTGACCTCGCGAACACCGGTCGAGGCGAAGTCGATGGTCGGGTACGTTTCGGCGTCGAAGAAGTCGCCGGTGCGGAGGTGACCATCGCGGTTGGCCTCGTTCGTGTTGATGGAGGTGACCTTGGCCGAGGCCGAAACCGTCGAGTCAAGGGGGTTCTCGCCGGTCACGAAGGTCGCGTCAAAGGAGTCGAACGTGCCCTTGACCTTGCTGATCATGATGTGGCGGATACTGAAGCCGACCTCGCTGTGGGTCGGATCGATCGTCCAGGTGCCGGCCTTGTAGCCGGGGATGTTGGTGCTGGTAATGCCGCTCATGGTGCTCCTCAAGGCTGTGAGGCGAGTGGAGTGTCGCCCTCAGGTATATGCAAGCGCATAGGTTTCGGCATTATTCCGGAGTTCCCGTATTTGTTTCTGACTTTGCGGCGAGTGTGCGCCGCAAGATGAGGAGCCGGCGCGCATCGTCATCGATCACGGCCAGGGGAATCCGGCCGGCGTCCACGGCCGCGGAGATCCCGGTGATCAGCCGGGTTAGGTCCACGCCCACCGCTGACGGACGCTCCGGCAGCACATAGAGCAGCATCGTGTTTCCGGCCGCCAGCGCATCAATCCCGTTCTCGACCGGGTCGGCATACTCGGCCCGCCCGCTGTGCTGGAGCATGATCATGTCGTCAGTGATGATGACGCCGTCGAAGCCGAGTTCCTGGCGGAGGATGCTGTGCCACGCCGGCGACAGACTCGCCGGCCGCGGGTCGACCGCGGAGTACGCGAGGTGGCCGAACATCACCATCTCGGCCCCGGCCCGGATGCCGGAGCGGAACGGCGGTGCGACCTGTTCGAGCCAGCCGTCATAACTGAGGTCGGTGGATGGGATACCCCGGTGGGAGTCCCCCTCCGCGGCGCCGTGCCCGGGGAAATGCTTGAGGGTGCTCAACACGCGACCGCGTTCGCCGGTGACCGCCGCAGCGACCCGTTCCCCGCTGCTGGACGGGTCCGTCCCGAGTACCCGGTCATAGATGAACGAGTGTGGATCGGAGGTGACGTCCGCCACGATTCCGAAATTCACGTTAATTCCGGCGTTGGCGAGCAGGGTCGACCGTCCCGTGAAGGAGTCGGTCGTTGCGCTCGCCGGCAGCGACTTCAAACGGTCCGCGCCAAGGTCCACGTCGCTCGGCAGGCGTGAGACGACGCCGCCCTCCTGGTCGATGGCCAGCAGGAGCGGCAGCCCCGGGTCGGTGCTTACGCCCTTCGTCAGCGCGGTCAGCTCGGGGAGGGTTCCCGGGACGTTGTCCCCCATCAGGATGAGCCCGCCGAGCCCGTTGTCGCCGGCGAACGCCCGCAACTTTCCGGCATCTATGCCGGGATGGTGCAACATCAGCAGGCTGGCGACTTTTTGATCCAGGGTCATCGTCGCAAGCCGATCGTCGGCATAGTCGGCGACGCGTTCTGCGGGTGTCAGTCTGGCCGCCGCGGGGGGCGTGCCGAGAGGAGTCGGCGACCCACCACACCCCAGAAGCGTCAGGGCAAGGGCGGCGATGGCACCGAGCGCCGGAACGCGTAAGGTCGCGCGGACGCGTGTTCGCTTGGTTCCAGTCATTCAGGCAAGGCTAATACGAAGCAGACGGCTACCGGGTTCGCGGCCGGGTACGCGCCCACCCGCCGCCGCCCGGGAATCACAGCCTGGTCGGCACCGCGGCCTGGTCGGCACCGCGGCCTAATCGACTCAGTTTGTAGTCGCCTCACCGAATTGCTGAGCGCTGCCGCCGCGAGCACGGCCCGGGCCGAATCGGAGGGGCGAGCCGAGTTTGAGCGCGGATTTGCTGGTCAGTGGGATGGGTTTCTGTGTCGGGTCGATGGTCGGCGGTGGAATCAGGGAGTAGTCTGTTCCGGTGCCGGTGCCGGTGCCGGTGCGCACGACCTTCCAGTGTTCGTTGTGGAGCCGGAGGTGGTCGGGGGCGCAGAACAGCATGCCGTCGGCCAGGTTGGTCAGCCCGCCGTCGGCCGTCCACCCGTCGAGGT
>JBDTAA010000053.1:0-12295 GCA_039924805.1 Cryobacterium sp. | reverse complement strand
CGCCGCACGGCGCGCGCGGCGATGTCGTCGCCTGCCGCGTGGGCAGCGGCGAGATCCTCGCCCGTTTCGCCGGACCAGCCCTGCGTGCGAGCCCAGGCCACGGTGCGCGGGCCGGACGCTATCGCCTCGAGGCATCCGTGTCCGCCACACGCGCACAGGTCATCGAAACCGCCCACCTCGACGTGGCCGATGTGACCGGCGTTGCCGCTCGGGCCGGAGACAGTCTGGCCGCCCAGGATGAGGCCGCCGCCAACCCCGGTGGAGACGACCATGCCCAGGAGATTGTCGACGCCCTGGCCGGCTCCGAGCCAGTGCTCGGCGAGTGTGATGCAGAGGCCGTCCATCCGCAGCCGCACCGGCACATCCGGGATGAGCCCGCGAACGAGGTCGCGCAGCGGGAATTCCCGCCAGGCCGGGAGGTTCAGCGGGGAGACCGCCCCGGAGGCGACCGTGATCGGACCGGCAGAGCCGATCCCCACGCCCACCAGCACGGCGCCCGCTGGCAGGCTCGCGTGGGCCAGCGTGACGGCGGAGGTGACGCTCCGGGCGAGCTCCTCGCTCGTCGACCCGGCGCCGGTCGGGAAGCGGTGGCGGCTGCCGGGGAGCAGGAGCCCGCGGCTGTCTACGAGGACGGCCTCGACCTTTGTGCCGCCGAGGTCGACGGCGAGAACGTAGGTGGCGGATGCGGCGTCGGGTCGGGCGGTGCTGGTGTCCATTGTCCGAGCCTAGGGCGTGCCCCGGCAACTCGCGTTTGCTCATATGAGCAAGATCCCCTACAGGTGTTGTTCACTCGAGGTTGGCGACCTAAGCTGGGTGGGTGCCTCCAGCGGAGGCTCACGTTCCAGGGAGGTTGCACCGGGTGATTGCCACAGACGAGTTACTGTCCATACGCGCAGCAGAGCTCTACTACGAAGAAAACAAGACGCAGGATGAGATCGGGACCATCCTCCGCCTCACCCGCTGGAAGGTGGGTCGGCTGCTTGCGCAGGCGAAGGCCAGCGGTTTCATCCGCATCGAAATCGTGCACCCGCGCGCGCGCAGACTACCGATCGAGCGCCGCCTCCGAGAGGCGACCGGCCTGTCGGACGCCATCGTCGTATCTTCCGTTGGCGTTTCCAGCGACGAGGAGCTCCAGTCGCGCACAGCGCAGGCGGCGGCGGACTACCTCACCGGACTTCGCCCCATCCCGCGTACCCTCGGCATCAGCTGGGGCCGCACACTCCACGACGTCTCTCTGCACCTCAGGCACGGCTGGGCGCACGGAGTCGACGTCGTACAGATCAACGGCGGCGTCAGCCTGAACAAGCGCGCGGGCACAGCTGCCACGACCGCCGTCACGATAGCCGCCAAGGCATTCGGAACCGCGACCCTACTGCCGAGCCCCGCGATCCTGGAACGTCTGATCACCAAGCAGGCCATCGAGTCCGACCGCGCGGTGGCCGGCGTGCTCGAACTGGCCGCAGGGGCATCCGCGTACCTCTACAGCGCCGGCCAGGCCGACGACCACTCGGCACTCGTCGACAGCGGATACCTCAGCCCGGCTGAAGTGGCGGAACTGGTGCGCAAGGGAGCGGTTGGCGACGTCGTCGGCCGCTACATCGACAGGTTCGGCAACATCGTCGACGCCGAGCTCGACGAGCGCACGCTCGGACTTCCGCTCGAGCACCTGCGGTCGGCCAAACTGGCCATCGCGGTTATCTCGGGCACCGCCAAGCACGCCGTCGCCCGCGCGGTCGTCGGCAGCGGACTGTGCACCGTGCTGGTGACCGACGAAGACACCGCCAGGGCGCTGCTCGGCGAAGAAGAAGAAGAAGAAGAATCATGACAATCACCAACACCCAAGGACAACTCATGACCAGCAGACAATTGGCCACACGAATGGCTCCCCGGGACCGCACCCTAGCGATGCTCGGTGGCGAGGCCACAGACGCGAACCTGCGCAGGTACCTGCACGGCATCCCCGGAGTCGACGCGGTTGGCCTTGAACAGCGGGCGGCCGACCTCGGTAGCCGGTCCATCAAGACCACCTCGAAGAAGTGGGCACTCGACACGATCATCAGACTGATCGACCTGACCACCCTCGAGGGCGCCGACACCCGCGGCAAGGTTCGCTCCCTCGTGGGCAAGGCCATGACTCCCGATGCCGGCGACCCCAGTTGCCCGCGCGTGGCGGCCGTCTGCGTCTATGGCGACATGGTTCCCCACGCCGTCGAAGCGCTCGGGGCGGCCCACTCCGCCGGCACCGACTCCGGCATCAACGTCGCCGCCGTCGCCACGGCGTTCCCGAGCGGGCGCTCATCGCTCGCCGTCAAGCTGGCCGACACCGCCGACGCGGTCGCAGCCGGTGCCGACGAGATCGACATGGTGATCGATCGCGGAGCCTTCCTTTCCGGCAACTACGGCCTCGTCTTCGACGAGATCGTCGCCGTGAAGGAGGCCTGCCGCAGGCCTGACGGGACCCACGCCCACCTCAAGGTGATCCTCGAGACCGGCGAGCTCAACACCTACGACAACGTTCGCCGGGCATCGTGGCTGGCGATCCTGGCCGGCGGCGACTTCATCAAGACCTCGACCGGCAAGGTCGCCCCGGCGGCGACGCTTCCGGTGACGCTGTCTATGCTCGAGGTCGTGCGCGACTGGCACCGCCTGACCGGCGAGAAGATCGGCGTGAAGCCGGCCGGCGGCATCCGCACCTCCAAGGACGCGATCAAGTACCTGGTGACCGTCGCGGAGACCGTCGGTGAGGAGTGGCTCGAGCCCCACCTATTCCGCTTCGGCGCGTCCAGCCTGCTCAACGACGTGCTCCTGCAGCGCCAGAAGATGACCACCGGCCACTACTCCGGCCCCGACTACGTGACGATTGATTAGGGAATCACCCATGAATTTTCTTGACTACGCCCCCGCGCCTGAGTCCCAGGCGATCCTGAATCTCCGTTCGGACTACGGCCTGTTCATCGACGGCCAGTTCGTCGCCGGTCGCGGCACCCCGTTCCCGACGATCAACCCCGCGACCGAGAAGCCGATCGCGATGATCGCCAACGCCAACGACGCGGATGTGGACGACGCCGTGGCAGCCGCCCGGCGCGCCTACAACGGCCCCTGGTCTCGCCTCTCCGGTAGCGACCGCGGAAAGTACCTGTTCCGCATCGCCCGCCTGGTGCAGGAGCGAGCCCGCGAGCTCGCCGTGGCCGAGAGCCTCGACAACGGCAAGCCGATCAAGGAGAGCCGCGACGTTGACGTGCCGCTCGTGGCCGCCTGGTTCTTCTACTACGCCGGCTGGGCCGACAAGCTCGATCACGCCGGACTCGGCCCGAACCCCGCTTCGCTGGGCGTCGCGGCCCAGGTCATCCCGTGGAACTTCCCGCTGCTCATGCTGGCCTGGAAGATTGCGCCGGCGCTCGCCGCCGGAAACACGGTCGTGCTGAAGCCCGCCGAGACCACCTCGTTGACCGCCATGCTGTTCGCCGAAATCCTCCAGCAGGCCGATCTTCCGGCCGGTGTCGTGAACATCATCACCGGTGCCGGAAACACCGGGCAGGCCCTCGTCAACCACCCGGACGTCAACAAGGTCGCGTTCACCGGGTCGACCGCGGTCGGCCGCGCCATCGCCCGGTCGGTCGCCGGCACCGACAAGAAGCTCACCCTCGAACTCGGCGGCAAGGCAGCGAACATCGTCTTCGACGACGCGCCGATCGACCAGGCCATCGAGGGCATCGTCAACGGCATCTTCTTCAACCAGGGCCACGTCTGCTGCGCGGGCAGCCGGCTCCTCGTGCAGGAAAGCATCCACGATGAGGTCCTCGACCGCCTCAAGGGCCGCATCTCCACCCTGCGCCTCGGCGATCCGCTCGACAAGAACACCGACATCGGCGCGATCAACAGCGCCGCCCAGCTCAAGCGCATCACCGAGCTCACCGCCATGGGGGAGCAGGAGGGCGCCGAACGCTGGACCGCCGACTGTGCGATCCCCGAAAACGGCTTCTGGTTCGCGCCGACGATCTTCACCAACGTGTCGACCAGCCACCGCATCGCCCGCGACGAGATCTTCGGCCCCGTGTTGTCCGTGCTCACCTTCCGCACCCCGGCCGAGGCCATCGCAAAGGCGAACAACACGCCGTACGGCCTCTCCGCCGGAATCTGGACCGACAAGGGCAGCCGTATCCTGGCCGTCGCCGACAAGCTGCGCGCCGGAGTCATCTGGGCGAACACGTTCAACCGTTTCGACCCGGCCAGCCCCTTCGGCGGGTACAAGGAATCCGGCTACGGGCGCGAGGGCGGGCGCCCAGGCCTCGCCGCGTACCTCAAGCCCGCAACGAGCCGTCACCGTTCGGTAACCACTGCCGCTCCCGCGGCTCCCGCCGTTTCCGCCGCGCCCGCAGCAAAGACCCCCTCCGCACGAAAGAAGGCCGCCAAGTGACCCGCCTCGCCATTCCCAAGACCTACAAGCTCTACATCGGCGGCAAATTCCCCCGCAGTGAGTCCGGTCGGGTGTACGAGATCCTGGCGAAGAAGGGCGACTTCCTCGCCAACGCGGCCAAGGCGTCCCGCAAGGATGCCCGCGAGGCGGTCGTCGCGGCCCGTGCCGCCGTCGGCGGCTGGTCCGGCGCCACCGCGTACAACCGCGGCCAGGTGCTCTACCGCATCGCCGAACTGCTCGAGGGGCGTCGCGCGCAGTTCGTCGACGAGATCATGTCGACGGAGGGCGTCTCGGCTGCCGCGGCATCCGCCCAGGTCGACGAGGCCATCGACCGCTGGGTCTGGTACGCCGGCTGGGCCGACAAGTACGTGCAGGTCGCTGGCAACGCGAACCCGGTTTCGGGACCGTTCTTCAACATCTCCGTGCCGGAACCCACCGGTATTGTGGCGATCGTCGCCCCGCAGACCGGCGGATCGCTGCTCGGACTCGTCAGCGCAGTCGCCCCCGCCCTCGTGGCCGGCAACACCGTTGTCGTCATCGCCAACGAAACCATGCCCCTCTCCGCGATCAGCCTGAGCGAGGTGCTCGCCACCAGCGACGTGCCGGGTGGAGTCGTCAACATCCTGACCGGTTCACCCGCCGAGATAGCGCCATGGCTGGCCAGCCACGCCGACGTCAACGCCCTCGACCTCCTCGGGGCAGGGTCGCTCGACTGGGTTGACCTTCAGATCGCCGCCGCCGAAACGCTCAAGCGTGTGCTCCCTCCCGAGAATGGCCCGGACGCGGCGACCCCGTCGGTCGACCGCATCGTCGCGTTCACCGAGACCAAGACCGTGTGGCACACGAAGGGCCTGATCTGACCCGTCAGCCTGGTCGAGGTGCTCAGCCGGTGTCCGCGCCGGCTGTGCACCTGTCGGTCGTGCGGCCCTGCATCTAGACTGCCGCCATGACGCCTGACCTTGGGAAGCCACGACGCGTTCTTGTCACCGGTGCCACCGGCTACATCGGCGGTCGGCTGGTGCCGATGCTCCTCGACGCGGGGTTCTCGGTGCGCGTCATCGTGCGCTCGCCGCAGAAGCTGACGGATGTGCCGTGGGCCGACCGCGTCGAAATTGTCAGGGGTGATCTCGGCGACGTCGAATCGCTCCGGCGGGCCTGTGCCGGCATCGACGTGCTCTACTACCTCGTGCACTCCATGGGTTCCCGCGGAGACTTCGAGGGCACCGAGCGCACGGCGGCCGAAAACGTCTCGGCCGCGGCCGGCCAGGCCGACGTCTCCCGGATCGTCTACCTGGGTGGCCTTCACCCCGACACCGACACGCTCTCCCCGCACCTCAGGTCGCGTGCGGAGGTGGGACGGATACTCCTCGCCTCCGGTGTTCCGACCGCCGCGCTGCAGGCCGGAGTGGTGATCGGTTCCGGGTCCACCTCGTTCGAGATGATCCGACACCTCACCGACGTGCTGCCCTACATGCCGGCGCCCAAGTGGGTGCGCAACCGCATCCAGCCGATCGCCGTGCGCGACGTGCTGTACTACCTCCAGGCCTCGGCAGACCTGCCCGCCGACGTCAACCGCACCTTCGACATCGGGGGGCCGGACGTGCTCCGCTACGGCCAGATGATGAATGGCTACGCCCTCGAGGCCGGCCTGCGCCAGCGGCCGATCGCGTCGCTCCCGGTGCTCACCCCGTGGCTGGCCTCCCAGTGGGTCAACCTGGTCACGCCCATCCCGCGCAACCTCGCCGTTCCGATCATCGCGTCGCTGCAGTACGACTGCGTCGTGCACGAACGGGACATCGATCGGTACATCCCGCGGCCGGACGGCGGTCTCACCGGTTATCGACGCGCCGTGCGGCTCGCCCTCGGCCGGATGCGCGACGGCGAGGTGGAGACCAGCTGGCGGAACGCGTCCATCGCGGGCGCCTCGAGCAACCCGCTGCCGAGCGACCCGGAGTGGGCCGGACACCTCGTCTTCACCGACCTGCGAGAGAAACGCACCGACGCGAAGCCCGAGCAGCTGTGGCGGGTGATCGAGGGCATCGGCGGAGAGAACGGCTGGTATTCATTCCCGCTCGCCTGGGCCATTCGCGGCTGGCTGGACAAGCTTGTCGGCGGCGTCGGCCTCCGACGTGGGCGACGCGACCCGGACCGCCTGCACACCGGCGATGCGCTCGATTTCTGGCGTGTGGAACGCATCGACCGTGGCCGCTTCCTGCGCCTCCGAGCCGAGATGCGGCTCCCCGGGAAGGCCTGGCTCGAACTCAGTGTCGAACCGACGCCCGGCGGAGGGTCTCTCTACAGCCAGCGAGCCATCTTCTTCCCTCGAGGTCTCGGTGGCCGGTTGTATTGGCTCTCCATCCTCCCGTTCCACGGACTCATCTTCAGTGGAATGGCCAGCCGGATCACCGAAGAGGCCGCGGGCGAGGCCGCCGACGAAACCGCGCTCACCCCCGACTTGGGGTTCCCGGCGAGATAACAAACAGGTAACGGAACCAGATATGGTGAAATAACTGCCCTCCGCAATGCCGCGGCGAGCAGCCAGAGAGGCTCTCCCCGGCGATGAGTGCGTTCAGGTCCGTGCACGGCGCATCCCTGCTGTTCATCATCCCGGCGACCATTGTGCTTGTGCTGGTTCTCGTGCTCGGTCCGCAGACCGGACAGGTGCAGGCCGCAGACGTCTTCGGATCGCTGCGTGCGCCCGGCGAAGTCGCCTTCGTGGCCGGCCACCGCGGAGACGGATCGGCGGCACCCGAGAACACGATGCCGGCCTTCGACCGCGCCCTCGAGAGCTCCATCGACTTCGTCGAGACCGACGTGCAGCTCACCAAGGACGGCGTACCCGTGCTCTTCCACGACGTGAGACTGGACCGAACGACAAACGGTCGTGGGACCGTGGCGGAGCACACCATGGAGCAACTGCGAAAACTCGACGCAGGCTCCTGGTACGGCGAGGCCTATGCCGGCACGCGCATCCCCACCCTGGACACATTCCTCGCCCGCCTCGCGACATCCGACAAGAAGGCCCTCGTCGAGCTGAAGTTCAGCTGGACGGCAGCCGAGTTGCGCCCGATCATCACTCTGATCGACCAGCACGCGCTTCGGGACCGGGTGGTGCTGCAGAGCTTCAGCCTCGAAACCCTCGCAAACCTCCAGCGCGTGGCGGCGCGATACCCGCGGATGATGCTCGTCAGGGAACTGCCCGCCGACCCGGTCCCGATGGCTCGCCAGTTCGGCGTGATCGCCCTCGCGACGACGGCGGTGGCGGTCGCGAAATCGCCCGAGGCCGTTGTGCGGCTGCACGAGGCCGGAATCGGGGTCGTCTGCTACACCCTCAATTCCCAGAAGCAATGGAGTGAAGCGCAGGGTCACGGCGTCGACGGCATCATCACCGACACCCCGGGCGACCTCGATTCGTGGCTGGCCGACGGAGCCCCCGCAACCTAGCATCGGCTGGGAATGCTAGCCACCCCGCCGCGCACGAGGCATGATGGAGGTGGCTTGAGGGAGGCCTGCATGTCGGGATCAATTGCTTTCGTTGGCGACGGACTCACCGCGGGCGGGCGATGGGACGAGTGGTTCCCGACCTACAGCGTGCACAACCTCGGGATAAGCGCGGACACCACCGACGAGGTCATCGCCAGGACGGATGACGTGGTTGACCTGCAGCCGGACGCCGTCGTCTTGATGATCGGCACGAACGACCTGGGCTGGCGCCGATCCGACGAGTACGTTGTGCGTAACATCGAAACCTTCCTCGTGACCATCCGCAAGCGCCTCCCGCACGCGCGGATCCTGGTGCAGTCGGTGCTCCCGCGTGAAAGTGATTACGCCAAGACAATCGGGTCGATCAACCGTCACCTGCGCCAATTCGCGCCCACCCAGCACGCCCTGTACCTCGACCTGTGGCCGGCGCTGGCCGCGCCGGACGGTGGGATCGCCCCCGAGTACTCTGACGATCGGCTGCACGTCAACGACGCGGGCTACGCCCTCTGGGTCGTCGAGCTGGGGCCCGCGCTGGCCGCACTGTTCGCGCGGTCACCGACGACAACGGCGATACCGATTCAGCACGCCTGACCTGGCTCGCCGACCGCTATTGTGGGGGCATGCGTCGACTAGCCGTGTACCTGGTGGCGGTCGGAGGCGCCCTGGCGCTCCTCGCCGGGGCGCCCCTGGGCCCCGCCACCGCGGCGCTCGCAGCCGACGTCGGCCGGGGCAGCGTCCGGCAGGGACTGGACGATTTCACGTTCGACACCTGGCACTCCGACTTCCGGCTCGGCCTCTCCGCCGACGGACGCTCGACCCTCACCACCACGGAGACGATCGTGGCGAGGTTTCCGGATGTCGACCAGAACCGCGGCATCCGCCGGGCCATCCCCACCCACTACCGGGGCCACCCAACCGACCTCTCGATCGAGAGCGTCACCGACGGCGACGGCGGACCCCGCGCATACGACACCGAAACCGAAACCCACGACAACGGAGAGGAATTCCTGGTCGTCACCATCGCGGCCGACGACTTCGTGCGCGGCGTCCAGCCGTATGTGATCACCTATCGTCAGGCGAACGTCACGCTCTTCCCAACCGACACCCCCGACGAGGAGTTCTTCTGGGAGGTGAACGGAACCGGGTGGGCGCAACCATTCGGGGAGGTGTCCGCGAAGCTGCGTGTGGCCCCTGAGCTGACACCCAAGCTCACCGGCCAGACGACCTGCTTCCAGGGCGGCGAATTCTCCAATGCCTCCTGCGCCACCCTCACCAGCGAGGCGGATGGCGACGCCTGGCGGGTCGATGTGGACGCCGGCGGTCTGGGGCCGCACGAGGGTCTCACGATGGTGGTCGGCTTCCAGGCCGGCACGTTCGTCCCGAGGGACGACTCGTTCACCGCGAACCCATTCCCGAGCATCGGGCTCGTCGGCGCCCTGCTCGGTGTGCTCGGTGTGATCCTGGCCGCCTTTGCCAGGGTGTTTCGGTGGCGAAGCGCGCCGGGGCGACCCACGATCATCGCCGAATACCTGCCGCCCAGGGGAGTCAACCTGCTCCAGGCCGGCGACGTGTCTGGCGACACGGGCAAGGCAATGGCGGCCCAGTTCATCAGCTTCGCCGTGCGAGGCAACGTGCGAGTGCTCGAGGCCGCGGGCCGGAAGCACTACCTGCTCGAACTGCAAAGCGCCGACCGGGTCGACGAGGCGGAGCACAGAATATTGTCCAGGCTCTTCCCAGGGCTGCGGCCCGGCACGCGGCGAGACCTTAAGGCGACCGACCCGAAGCTGTCGCTCGCGCTGCAGAAGGAGCTCCGGTCGGCACGGAAAAGGATGATCGCCGAGGGCTTCAGGGAGACGAAGGGCGGCCGCGCTCGGTTCGGCCTGGCCTTCGTCGCCGTGGCGACGGGGATCGTCAGCGTCGGCGCCAGCGCCATCGCGATCGGCGGCGATATCGGGGGAGCGTGGCCGGTGTTGGTGCTCGGTGTCGGCGCCCTGTCCTCCGCGGCGATCATCGCCCTGACGGCCAGCGTACGGCCGCTCACCCCGGCCGGATCCGAGCTCCGCGACTATCTCAAGGGCGTGAAGCTGTACATCGGACTCGCCGAAGCCGATCGGCTTCGCGTGCTCCAGAGTCCGGAGGGCGCCCTGCGATCGCCGTACCGGCCCGACAAGGCCACGGTCTCGACGGATGCCGCCGCCGGGCCCGCCGACGCGCCGCTGGAGGTGCTGAAACTGTACGAACGCCTGCTCCCCTTCGCCGTGCTGTTCGGCCAGGAGAAGGACTGGGCCGGCGTGCTGGGCGAGTACTACGCCCGAAGCGGAGCGCAGCCGGAGTGGTACAGCGGTCGGGGCTCATTCAGCGCAACGTATTTTGCCAGCGGCATCGGTTCCTTCGCCAGCACCACCTCAGCGTCGTGGTCCGGCAGCGCCTCGAGCTCCTCCAGCTCCGGAGGCGGTGGCGGTGGGTCGGTTGGCGGAGGCGGCGGAGGGGGCGGCGGCGGCGGGGTCTGATGCCGCCACGCCAGCGCTGTGACGCCAGGATTCGCGTGCAGGCGTACACTGGTAGCGCGCCATAGACCCGGTCACCGTGTCGACCGTGCCGCTGCATCACAATCGCAGGGGCACGCTGCTCGACTGAGGGTCTGGCGCGTCGATCGCACCGGCATCGATGGATGCCGCAACCGACAAGCGGGGGGCATGTGACCTCGCTGCTGTCAAGTGGAGAATAATGGCTCACACCCGCCAACAGTCCGCTGGGTCGCCCAGCAGAGGCACCGCGCCCGGTCGAGGCAACCGTCAGCGGCCCAGATCCCGCGACGACGATGCGCCCATCATCCCGATCCTCGCCCGCAAGGTGCGCGAGGTGGAGGCGAAGGCGCAGACCGGCGGCAAGCTCGGCCCGACCAACCGCACCAAGTACCAGGTCATCGCGCTGCTCATGCGGGAGGAACGAGCCAGGGTCAAGGGCGACCCGGAGGTCGGCGACGTGAACCGGGCCGAACTGCTCAAGCGGCTCGACGGCATCGCTCAGATCCTGGCCAGGACGGCCGCCAGGGACACCAGCCTGATCACCCTGCTCGAACCGGACGCGGGGGTCTCCACCGTCGCGCAGCGGTTCCGCCGCGACTGGCTGCTCGAGTCGGGCGCGGAACTGAGCCCGGACGAACTCATCATCACGCGCGAGCCGGAGGCCAAGCCTGAGGTCGCGCAGAACCAGGTCATCCCCAAGTCCGTCAAGGCCAGGCAGCTCGCCAACCCGTTCCTCGCCCCCGACTTCAGTGCCGCCCAGGTTCGACCCGCCGTTCCCGTGCGTCGCCTGGCCAACTGGGAGCTCCTCGGTCCGCTGTTCAAGTCGTTCGAGTACGGCTCCGGTGGCCAGGCCGCCACCATGGACCTGCCGGAAGCGCCCAAGCTCGACCGGTTGTCTCCTCGCGGCATGGAACTCATGCGCCACCAGGCCCGCTTCATTGAAAGCGCCCGCCTCGGCCAGCGTAGCTACCTCCTCGCCGACGAGCCGGGCCTCGGCAAGACCGCGCAGAGCCTCCTGGCCGCATCCGTCGCCGGCGCGTACCCGCTGCTGGCCGTCGTGCCCAATGTCGTCAAGATGAACTGGGCGCGCGAGGTTGAGCTGTGGACGCCGCATCGCAGGGCAACCGTCATCCACGGCGACGGTGACTCGCTCGACGCATTCGCCGACGTCGTCATCGTCAACTACGACGTGCTCGACCGCCACCGCACCTGGCTCGGAACGCTCGGTTTCAAGGGCATGGTCGTCGACGAGGCGCACTTCATCAAGAACCAGCAGTCGCAGCGGTCCAAGCACGTGCTGGCGCTGGCCGATCAGATTCGCCGCCGCACGCCGGGCGGCAACCCTCTGCTGATGGCCCTCACCGGAACCCCGCTGATCAACGACGTCGACGACTTCCGGGCGATCTGGCAATTCCTCGGCTGGATCGAAGGCGACAAGCCCGCCCCCAGGCTGATGGCGAAGCTGGAAGAAATCGGCCTGACCCCCGCCGATTTCGGCTTCTACGCCGAGGCGCGCAAGGCCGTCATTGACATGGGCATCGTGCGCCGCCGCAAGGTGGACGTCGCGGCCGACCTGCCGGCCAAGCGCATCGCCGATCTCCCGGTCGAGCTCGACGACGACCTCGGCCGATCCATCCGCCAGGCCGAGAGAGAACTCGCCGCCCGCCTGGTCACCCGATACAACACCCTCGTCGGCGCGAGGCACCCGGGGATGGCGCCGGCAGAACTGGACGATGAGCTCCGCACCGCGTACATCCGGGCCGTCGCGAACGCCGAACTCGAAGAGTCGAAAGGCCAGACCAACGGCGAGAATGTCTTCACCATGGTGCGCAAGATCGGCCAGGCCAAGGCCGGCCTCGCGGCGGAC
>JBDTAA010000052.1:0-3071 GCA_039924805.1 Cryobacterium sp. | reverse complement strand
GGCGACGGGCTCGACCGGCGACGGGCTCGACCGGCGACTGGGCAGGCGAGAGACGGGCCACCCCGGAGCGGCTCGGCTTGCGGATGGGTGGCAGCCGCTACGATTGGATACAAAGGTCTCCACGTTCAACAGCGAGCGAAGAGCACAGCATTTGATGGAGGCGTTTCTTTCATGTCGTCGGAATTGTCGTCGGAATCTACCCGTACCGGTCAGTCCCTAGTGGGGAGCAAGCTCGAGGCTTTCATAGCCGACTACTACGAGCACCTGGCGGGTGAGGACGCACAGGACTACGACGTGAATGTGCTCCGGGGCCGAGCCAGTTACCACTGGGCGGTTGGCCGCAACCGGGTGCCGAAGACCGCGAATATCGAGATCCGCAATGAATCCGGCCGCAGCGTCGTTTACATCGTCACGGATGACATGCCGTTCCTCGTCGACTCGGTCAACGCAGAACTCGTGCGCCAGAACTCGGCCATCCACCTCGTGGTGCACCCCCTGCTCGTCGTCGCCCGCAACCGGGTGACCAACGACCTGATCAGCGTCAACCGGATGCCCTCGAGCGGCGTCTCCAGCGGCGACACCGCTGCGATGCCCGACATCTCCCACCTGCTCGGCAACGACGAGGAATCCCCGCACCTGGAGTCCTGGATCGCGATCGAGATCGACCGCGCCACCGACGAGGCGCACGGCAAGCTCATCGCCGGGCTGAGCCGGGTGCTCGGAGACGTGCGCGCCGCCGTGGAGGACTGGCAGCTCATGCGGGCCAAGGCCGTGCTCATCGCCGACGCGCTGGGCAAGGTCGCCCGCGCCGACGAGATTCCGGACCTGTTGCAGACCCAGGATCTGCTGCGCTGGCTCGACCGTGACAACTTCACCTTCCTCGGCTACCGCGAATACGACCTGGATACCGCGAACGGCGAGGACGTCCTCACGATCCGCGAGGGAAGCGGCCTCGGCCTGCTACGGTCCGCCGACGACAAGCACCAGATCCAGCACCTCACCGAAGCCGGCCGGCTGATGGCCCGCGAGCGGCGTGCCCTGGTGATCACGAAAGCCAACTCGCGCTCCAGCGTTCACCGCCCCGCCTACTTCGACTACATCGGCGTGAAGAGCTTCGACGCGGACGGCAACGTCATTGGTGAGCAGCGCTTCATCGGGCTCTTCGCTACCACCGCGTACACGAGTTCGGTGCGGGCCATCCCGATCCTGCGGGAAAAGGTCGATGCCGTCATGGCCAAGGTCGGCTTCCCGCCCGGGTCGCACAGCGGCAAGGACCTGCTGGGGATCATGGAGACGTACCCGCGCGACGAGCTCTTCCAGATGGATGTCGACGGACTCGCCGCGACGGCGCTCGGCATCCAGCGGTTGCAGGAACGCCGCCGCACGCGCCTGTTCCTCCGCCCCGACGTCTACGGCCGCTTCATGTCGGCCATGGTCTTCCTCCCTCGCGACCGCTACACGACGGCCGTGCGGCTGCGCATCGAGAAGGAACTGCAGGACACCTTCAGCGCCATGTCGCTCGACTTCGAAGCGCGCATGACCGAATCCACCCTCGCCCGCCTGTTCTTCAGGATCCGGTTGCCCAAGGATGCCGCGGTCGAGAACATCGACGCGGTCGCCCTCGAACGCCGGCTGGTCATGGCGGTGCGCTCCTGGTCGGAGGGCATCACCGAGGAACTGCGCGAGGGCCGCTCTCTCGATGAGGCGGAGCAGCTCTCTGCTTTGTGGGCCGACGCATTCCCCGACAGCTACCGGGTCGACTACGAGATCGACGAAGCCCTCGAGGACATCGGACGCTTTGAGGCCTGCGCCACCGCCGAGGCCGAGGCGCAGGCGGCCGGGGAGGGCTCGGCCAAGCCGGGGCTCCACGTCTACCTCCCCACGATCAAGGGAGACCCGGCGGAGGATGCCCGCGTCAAGCTGTACATGGTGGAGGCCAGGAGTCTCAGCCAGATCCTGCCCTACTTCCACAACCTCGGCATCCAGGTGCTCGACGAGGTGCCGTTCGAGATCGATACCGCCGACGGACGCAGCTTCTTCCTCTACGACCTCGGCCTGACGTATCCGACCGGCGTCGACCCCGTCGCCACCGGTCGGCTCCTCGCCGACTCGTTCGGCGCCGCGGTCAGCGGAGCGATCCAGTCCGACAGCCTCGATCGCCTCGTTCTGCGCGAGGGCATGCCCTGGCACAAGGTCGTCATCCTCCGCAGCTACGCCAAGTACATGCGCCAGATCGGGAACACCAACTCCTACGGGTTCATCGGTGACACGGTCCTCGCCAACCCGGCGGTCGCCTCCGGGCTGGTGGCGCTCTTCGAGTCCCGCTTCGATCCCGACCTGACCGACGACGAGCGCACCACCCGCGTCGAGCAGGTGCGCACCGATCTCGCGGCGGCCATGGAACAGGTCGCCACCCTCGATGCCGACCGCGTGCTGCGCACGTTCGTCGACCTGATCGAGGCGTCGCTCCGCACGAACTTCTTCCAGGGCAAGCCATACCTGAGCATCAAGCTCGACCCGACCTCCCTCGAGTCGCTGCCGTTCCCGCGGCCGGCCTACGAGATCTGGGTCTACTCGCCCCGCGTCGAAGGCGTGCACCTGCGCTTCGGCAAGGTCGCCCGTGGTGGCCTGCGCTGGTCGGACCGCCGCGAGGACTTTCGTACGGAGATTCTCGGTCTGGTCAAGGCGCAGACGGTCAAGAACGCCGTCATCGTGCCGACCGGCGCGAAGGGCGGATTCTTCGCCAAGCAGCTCCCGGACCCCGCCGTCGACCGCGCCGCCTGGATGGCGGAGGGCGTCGAGAGCTACAAGACGTTCATCCGCGGCATGCTCGACATCACCGACAACCTGGTCGCCACGGCCGACGGTGAGGTGCTCGTTCCGCCGCCTCGCGTCGTGCGTCACGACGGCGCCGACTCGTACCTGGTGGTCGCCGCCGACAAGGGCACGGCGTCCTTCTCGGACATCGCCAACGGGCTGGCCGCCGAATACGGGTTCTGGCTCGGCGACGCGTTTGCGTCCGGTGGTTCGGCCGGTTACGACCACAAGAAAATGGGCATCACCGCCAAGGG
>JBDTAA010000051.1:0-21498 GCA_039924805.1 Cryobacterium sp. | reverse complement strand
TCGCCGGCGAACGCGATCGACAGGGTCTCGCCGCGAGCGCCTTCACCCACGAGGTAGACGGCCGGGTACTTCATGGTGACCTTGGAACCGATGTTGCCATCGACCCACTCCATGGTGGCGCCCTCTTCACAGACAGCGCGCTTGGTCACCAGGTTGTACACGTTGTTCGACCAGTTCTGGATCGTGGTGTAACGGACGCGGGCGCCCTTCTTCACGATGATTTCCACAACTGCCGAGTGCAGCGAATCCGAGGTGTAAATCGGGGCGGTGCAGCCCTCGATGTAGTGAACGTAGGAGTCCTCATCGGCAATGATCAGGGTGCGCTCGAACTGACCCATGTTTTCCGTGTTGATCCGGAAGTAGGCCTGCAACGGGATCTCGACGTGAACGCCGGGCGGAACGTAGACGAACGAACCACCGGACCAGGCCGCGGTGTTCAGCGCGGCGAACTTGTTATCGCCGGAGGGGATAACCGTGCCGAAGTACTCCTCGAAGAACTCCGGGTGCTCCTTGAGAGCGGTGTCGGTGTCCATGAAGATGACACCCTGTGCGGCGAGGTCCTCGTTGATCTGGTGGTAAACCACCTCGGACTCGTACTGGGCCGCGACACCCGAAACGAGGCGCGAACGCTCAGCCTCGGGGATGCCGAGCTTCTCGTAGGTGTTCTTGATGTCTTCGGGGAGGTCCTCCCAGGTCTGCGCCTGCTTCTCGGTAGACCGCACGAAGTACTTGATGTTGTCGAAGTCGATCTCCGACAGGTCGGCGCCCCACGTGGGCATGGGCTTGCGCTCGAACAACTGCAGGGCCTTGAGGCGTCGCTGCAGCATCCACTCGGGCTCGCTCTTCAGATTTGAGATGTCTGTGACGACCTCAGGCGAAATGCCGCGACGCGCGGATGCGCCGGCGGCGTCGGAGTCCGCCCATCCGAATTCATAAGTGCCGATCCCCTCGAGATCGGGTCGGTCAAGCAAAACGTCAGACATTTTTACCTCTTCTCCCATACACGACAACCCGGATATCAGTCCGGTCATTCCCGGGCAGGCCTCCAGAAGAGGTCCGGTCAGGGAACGGATTGTGTGGACGGCTACGTTGCGTACCTAAGATTATTAAAGACCCTCGCCATGGTGCTTGCTGTTTCAGGGCAACACAAGGAATCTATGAAACACCTGATTCTACAGCGTCGCGACGACATTTCCAGTGACTACCGGCGTTTACACATGAGCCGACAAACCGAAAGCTGAACTCCGTGACGCGAATCTCCGCCTGGCTCCCCACTCGTGTCGACGGGCGGATCCGCCTGTTCGCGTGGCTGAGCCTGATCAGCGAGATCGTGATCGTTGGAACCGGGGGCGCGGTGCGGCTCACCGCATCCGGCCTGGGCTGCCCCACATGGCCGACCTGCACCGCGGAGTCCCTCGTGCCCACGGCGGAAATGGGCGTCCACGGCGTGATCGAGTTCGCCAACCGCCTCATGACGGGCGTCGTGGGCCTCGTCGCGATCGCCACCGTCGTGCTGCTGTGGCGCATTCGACGCGAACGACGCGACCTGTTCGTGCTCGCTCTCGTGCTCGCCTTCGGGGTGCTTGGCCAGGCGATTCTGGGCGGCGTGACCGTGCTCACCGGTCTGAACCCATTCATCGTCGGCATGCACTTCATCGTGTCGCTGCTGATGGTGTGCGTCGCCGCGGCCCTTGTCTTCCGCCGGGCGACGACGCCGGGTCCTCGGCAGCGCGTTGTGCCGAGCTGGTTCGCCCGGCTGGTGCACGCCACGAGTGCGGTCGTAGCGATCACGATCGCCGTGGGAGTCGTCACCACGGCTTCCGGACCACACTCGGGAGACGCCGATGCGGTTCGGTCCGGATTCGACGCAGAGCTGTTTGAGCACCTCCATGCGTGGCCGGCCTACGCCACCCTCCTCCTGACACTGGTGCTGCTGGCAACGGCGGTGACCCGCGAGCTGCCGGTCGTCGGCTGGGTTGGCGGGCTGCTCGGGATCGAGGCCGCGCAAATCGCCGTCGGGCTGATCCAGGCCAGGACCGGGCTGCCCCCGCTGCTCGTGGGCATCCACATGGTCCTCGCCTGCGTTCTCGCCGCTGTCATGACCGCGCTGATCCTGCACCTCAAGGCGCCGATCGCCGGCGCGGTCCGCGGGGACTCCACCGGCCCCGAATCCGCCGCTGCCGCGTCGCACACAGGTCGTCGAGCTTGACACTTCCGGTCGAGTTCCCCCGGCGCACCGGGGCAAGTCGACCGGAACAGGCAAACTCGGCGGGGTTGCTCGGCGGGGTTGCTCGGCGGTGTTGCTCGGCGTAGATCGCCGGCCGCGGGGCTGCGGTTAGAAGGGCAGCAGGGGGTCGACGCCGACGGCGACAAAGAGCAGGGTCAGATACGCGATCGACCCGTGGAAGACGCGCATCGGCGAGACGTGCTCGTGACGGATGGCCAGGCTGTACAGCCGGTGTGTCTCGTAGATGAACCATCCGCCGGTCACCAGCGCAACGAAACTGTAGAGCAGCCCCATGCCGGCGACGGGAATGAGCAGCAGCGAGCAGGCCACGGTCGCCCAGGCGTAGAGGATGACCTGCAGCCCCACCTGGGCGCGTCCGCGCACCACCGCGAGCATCGGTACCCCGGCGGCCTGGTAGTCGCTGCGGTACTTCATCGATAACGGCCAGTAGTGCGGCGGTGTCCACAGGAAGATGACGGCGAACAGGATGAACGGCGGCCACGACAGGTCGCCGGTCACGGCAGCCCAGCCGATGAGCACCGGCATGCAGCCGGCGACTCCTCCCCAGATGATGTTCTGGGCGGTGCGGCGCTTGAGGATGATCGTGTAGAAGACGACGTACAGCAGGATGGCGGCCAGTGACAGCGCGGCGGCCAGCCAGTTCGTGAACGCCCACAACCAGGCGATGGATGCGATGCCGAGCACCCAGGCCAAGACCAGTGCTTCCCGGTCGCTGACCTCACCGGTGACCAGCGGACGATTCTTCGTGCGGTTCATCACCCGGTCGATGTCACGGTCGATGTAACAGTTGAAGACCCCGGCGGATCCGGCGCTCAGGGCCCCTCCGATGAGAGTCGCGACCACGAGCCACAGGCTCGGGATGCCGTTGTACGCCAGGATCATCGTGGGCGCGGTCACCACGAGGAGAAGCTCGATGATGCGGGGCTTCGTTAGGGCGACGTATGCCTTAACGGTCCGGCCGATGGTGCGCGGTCCGCTCGCGCGGCGGGTCTCTACGGCGACGTCCATTGCTCCTCTAATACTGTTCCACTCGCCCTGTGCAGGCTCCGGTCAATTCTAGGCCATGCCCGGCACCCGCTCCGGAGCGACCGCTTCAATCGCGCGGCCTCGAGTCCAGGTCACACCATGACACAGGGGTTTGCCCCTTCCCTATACTGAACATGCTCGCCAATCACTGTGATTGCATGCGGAACAGCCTCGGCTGGGCCGCTGCCGCAGCGCAGTGGGGCCGAAGATGTCTACGGGCGCACCAAACCTCTAGCAGGAGCGGGTCCACGTCGACCTGCCCTCGTCGTTCCAGAAGGGTCAATTCACGTGGCAGCATTGCAGTGGAATTCCATCGACAACAAGGCAATCGACACGGCGCGCATTCTCGCCGCGGATGCCGTGGAGAAGGTCGGGAACGGACACCCCGGCACCGCCATGAGCCTGGCTCCGGCCGCTTACCTCCTGTTTCAGAAGGTCATGCGCCGCGACCCGGCCGACAACGAGTGGATCGGCCGCGACCGTTTCGTGCTGTCCGCCGGCCACACCTCGCTCACCCAGTACGTACAGCTCTACATGGGCGGCTACGGCCTCGAACTCGAGGACCTGAAGGCGCTGCGAACCTGGGGCTCGAAGACGCCCGGCCACCCCGAGTACGGCCACACCGCCGGCGTCGAGATCACGACGGGTCCGCTCGGGCAGGGGCTCGCCTCCGCCGTGGGCTTCGCCTACTCCGCACGATTCGAGCGTGGCCTGTTCGACCCGGATGCCGCACAGGGCACGAGCCCGTTCGACCACTTCGTCTACGTCATCGCCGGCGACGGAGACCTCCAGGAGGGCGTCACCAGCGAGGCCTCCTCCCTCGCCGGGCACCAGCAGCTCGGCAATCTGATCGCGATCTACGACTCCAACCAGATCTCGATCGAAGACGACACCAACATCGCGTTCACCGAGGACGTCGCGGCCCGCTACGACGCGTATCACTGGCACGTCCAGACGGTCGACTGGAAGAAAACCGGTTCGTACGTCGAGGATGTCGCCGAGCTGAACGACGCAATTCTCGCCGCGCAGGCCGTGACCGACAAGCCGTCACTGATCATCCTGAAGACCATCATCGGTTGGCCGAGCCCGAAAAAGCAGAACACCGGCAAGATCCACGGATCGGCGCTCGGCGCCGACGAGCTCGCGGCCGTCAAGACCGTTCTGGGATTCAACCCGGACAAGAACTTCGACGTTGACGACAGCGTTATCGAGCACACCCGCAAGGCGCTCGCGCGCGGCGCGGAGCAGCACGCGGAATGGAACACCACGTTCGACGCGTGGGCCGAGGCGCATCCTGAGCGCAAGGCCCTGCTGGACCGCCTGGCCTCCGGCGAGCTGCCCGACGGCGTCGACGACGTGCTTCCCGTGTTCCCGGCCGGCAAAGAGGTCTCCACCAGGGCCGCATCGGGCAAGGTGCTCACCGCCCTTGGCGGCGTTGTCCCCGAGCTGTGGGGTGGCTCCGCCGACCTGGCAGAGTCCAACAACACCACGATCGAGGGTGCTGCGTCATTCGTGCCGAGCGAGCACAGCACCGGCGTGTGGACGGGCAACAAGTACGGCCGCGTTCTGCACTTCGGTATCCGCGAACACGCCATGGCCGCCATCCTGAACGGCATCGTGCTGCACGGAAATACCCGCCCCTTCGGCGGGACATTCCTGATCTTCAGCGACTACATGCGCCCGGCGATCCGCCTCGCCGCGCTGATGAAGGCGCCGTCGATTTTCGTCTGGACGCACGACTCCGTCGCCCTCGGTGAGGACGGCCCCACGCACCAGCCGGTCGAGCAGCTCGCCACGCTCCGTGCCATTCCGGGCCTCGACGTCGTGCGTCCGGGAGACGCCAACGAGGTCGCCTGGGCCTGGAAGACCATCCTGGAACGCCGCAACGGCCCCGCCGGCATCGTGCTGACCCGTCAGAACATCCCCGTATTCGAGCGCGGCGACGGCGACGCATCCGGCGACGTTTTCGCCTCCGCGCGGAACGTCTCCAAGGGCGCCTACGTACTGGCCGAGGCCGAGAACGGGACTCCCGACGTGATCCTGATCGCAACGGGCTCAGAGGTTCAGCTGGCGGTCAACGCCCGCGAGGCGCTCAAGGGTGATGGCATCCACGCACGGGTCGTGTCGGCGCCCAGCCTCGAGTGGTTCGAGGAGCAGCCGGCCGAGTACCGCGAATCCGTTCTGCCGCGAGCCGTCACGGCGCGGGTATCGGTTGAGGCCGGAATCGCGTTGACGTGGAGTAGCTACGTCGGCGACCAGGGTCGCAGCGTCTCCATCGAGCACTTCGGCGCCTCCGCGGACTACAAGACCCTGTTCCGCGAGTTCGGCATCACCACGGAAGCCGTGGTCGCCGCCGCCAAGGACTCCATCGACGCGCTCTGAACCGGCGCACCACACAAGCCTGAATTGAAGACAAAGGAGAAATACTCATGACTGAGACCACTCCCCTCGCCCAGCTCTCCGCTGCCGGCGTCAGCATCTGGCTGGACGACCTGTCCCGAGAGCGCATCACCTCCGGCGGACTGCAGAACCTGATCCAAGACAAGAACGTCGTTGGCGTCACGACAAACCCGACGATCTTCGCCGGCGCCCTGAGCAAGGGCGAGGCCTACACCGAGCAGGTTGCCCTCCTCGCGGCGGCAGGCTCCGGCGTTCACGACGCCGTTTTCGAGATCACGACGGATGACGTCACCGCCGCCAGCGATCTCTTCCGTCCGGTCTACGACCGCACGAACGGCGTCGACGGCCGGGTCTCGATCGAGGTCGAGCCGACCCTCGCCCACGACGCAGCCGGCACGATCGCTGCCGCTAAGCAGCTCTGGGCCAAGGTCAACCGGCCCAACGCCCTGATCAAGATCCCCGCGACCATCGAGGGTCTCGAAGCCATCACCGAGACGATCGCGGCCGGGATCAGCGTCAACGTCACCCTCATCTTCAGCCTCGAGCGTCACCGCCAGGTCATCAACGCGTACCTGACCGGGTTGGAGAAGGCCAGGGCCGCCGGTCACGACCTTTCCAAGATCCACTCCGTTGCCTCCTTCTTCGTCTCCCGCGTCGACACCGAAATCGACCGTCGTCTCGTGGAGATCGGCACGGATGAGGCAATCGCGCTGAAGAGCAAGGCCGGAGTGGCCAACGCCCGCCTGGCCTACCAGGTGTATGAGCAGGCATTCGCCAGCGAGCGTTCACAGACGCTCCTCGCCGTCGGCGCCAACAAGCAGCGTCCGCTGTGGGCCTCGACCGGCGTCAAGGACCCGAGCCTGCCCGACACCCTCTACGTGACCGAGCTGGTCGCGCCCGAGGTCGTCAACACCATGCCTGAGAAGACCCTCGAGGCGACGCTGGACCACGGTGTCATCACCGGCGACACCGTGACCGGGTTCTACGACGACGCGAACGCCGTGCTCGACGCGCTGGCCGCACAGGGCATCTCCTACGACGAGGTCACCCAGGTTCTCGAGGCAGAGGGTGTCTCCAAGTTCATCGTTTCGTGGAATGAACTGCTGGACACCGTCACGGTCGCGCTGGCAGCCGCAGAGGCCAAGGTCGCGCGGTGAGCTTCCGGATCTCGGTGAGCGGTGCGGCGGCCGACGCCGTTCGCGCCGCGGTGCCCACGCTCGTCGCCGATCTCGTCGCATCCGGCATCACCGCCCTCGACCCGGCCCTCTGGGGTCCCGAGGCCGCGGAGGAGGCGTCCAAGCGTCTCGGCTGGACCGAATCCGTTGCCGTCTCGCGTCCGCTCGTCCCCGAGATCCTCGCCCTTCGCGACACCCTGCACGCCGCGGGGGTCACCCGCATCGCCCTCGCCGGCATGGGCGGCTCCTCCCTGGCTCCCGAGGTCATCACCCGCACGGCCGGGGTCACCCTGACCGTGCTCGACTCGACCGATCCGGGCCAGGTGCTCGCTGCACTGAATGACGGCCTCGAAGCCACGGCCCTCGTGGTCTCGTCGAAGTCGGGTTCGACCGTCGAAACCGACAGTCAGCGCCGCGTCTTCGAGGAGGCGTACACGGCCGCGGGGATCGACCCGGCCGGGCGCATCATCGTCGTGACCGACCCGGGTTCGCCGCTGGAAGAATCCGCACGAGCCGCCGGCTACCGCGTGTTCACCGCGGATCCGACCGTCGGCGGGCGCTACTCGGCGCTCACCGCGTTCGGACTCGTGCCCTCCGGCCTGGCCGGCGTGGACATCGCCCAGCTCCTGGACGAGGCCGAATCCATCGAACTCGCCCTCGCCGTCGACACGGAAGACAACCCGGGACTCGTGCTCGGCGCCGCCATCGCCGCGTCCAGCCCGCTGCGGGACAAGCTGGCGATCGTCGCCGACGGTACCCACATCGTCGGGTTCCCAGACTGGGTCGAACAGCTGATCGCCGAGTCGACCGGCAAGCAGGGCACCGGCCTGCTCCCGGTCGTGCTCGACCTGGCGGCGCCGGAATTGTCGCTGGGCCTGCCCGACCTGCAGCTGGTGCGCCTTGTCGATGACGCCGGCCTCGAAGTCTTCGCCGACCACGGCGACGAGATCCGGGTCAGCGGAACCCTTGGCGCGCAGTTCATGGTCTGGGAGTACGCGACCGTTGTCGCCGGCCGGCTTCTGGGCATCAACCCGTTCGACCAGCCGGATGTCGAATCCGCCAAGATTGCCAGCCGCGGCCTGCTCGATTCTCGCCCAGAGCCCGAACCGGCCGCGTTCATCTCCGACGGCATCGAGGTGCGCGGCACTCCGCACGTCATCGGGGCCGCCAGCGACCTGGCCTCCGCAGTCGACGCCCTCCTCGAGGAACTCGGCACGGACGGTTATGTGGCCGTGCAGGCCTACGTCAACCGTCTGGACCTGCCGGAGCTGGCCGACGTTCGCGATCTGCTCGCCGGGTTGTCCAAACGCCCCGTGACCTTCGGCTGGGGCCCGCGATTCCTGCACTCCACCGGCCAGTTCCACAAGGGCGGCCCGGCCACCGGCGTCTTCCTGCAGATCCTGGCCGCACCGGCCGAGGACCTCGCCATCCCCGGCCGGCCGTTCACGTTCGGTCAGCTCATCCAGGCCCAGGCCAGCGGCGACGCCAGCGTGCTGGCCGAGCACGGCCGACCCGTGCTCACGCTCACCCTGACCTTGCCAGCCTCGAACACCGCAACGCTGTTCGCCGCGCTGCGCTAGCCCCCTGGCACCTCGCCCCTAGCCCCCTCAAAGGAGCCGCATGTCCCCGGTGGAAATCACTCCGGAGTTCAACCCGCTGCGTTCACCGTCCGACTACCGCCTGAACCGCATCGCGGGGCCCAGCAGTCTCGTGATCTTCGGCGTGACGGGCGACCTGTCGCGCAAAAAACTCATGCCTGCCGTGTACGACCTCGCCAACCGTGGACTACTGCCGCCCGGTTTCGCGCTGGTCGGCTTCGCCCGACGTGACTGGGACGACCAGGACTTCATGCAGGTCGTGCACGATGCGGTGAAGGAGTACGCACGCACCGAATTCCACGAGGATGTCTGGGCGCAACTGGCAGAGGGCATCCGTTTCGTCTCCGGCTCCTTCGACGACGACGCGGCGTTCGAGAAGCTCAAGGACACCATCGAGGAACTCGACCGGGAACGCGGCACGATGGGCAACCACGCCTTCTACCTGTCGATCCCGCCAAAGGCCTTCCCGCAGGTCACCCAGCAGCTGCGTCGATCGGGCCTCGCCGATCAGAGCGACGGCCAGTGGCGTCGGGTCGTGATCGAGAAGCCGTTCGGCAGCGACCTGAAAACGGCTCGCGAGCTCAACGACGTCGTCGAGTCGGTCTTCCCGCCGGACTGCGTCTTTCGGATCGACCACTACCTGGGCAAGGAGACGGTGCAGAACATCCTCGCCCTGCGCTTCGCCAACCAGTTGTATGAACCGATCTGGAACGCGAACTACGTCGACCACGTGCAGATCACCATGGCGGAGGACATCGGCGTCGGCGGCCGGGCCGGCTACTACGACGGCATCGGTGCGGCCCGCGATGTGATCCAGAACCACCTGCTGCAGCTCCTTGCGCTGACGGCGATGGAGGAACCCATCTCCTTCGCGGCGGAGGACCTCCGCACCGAGAAGGAGAAGGTCCTCGCTTCCGTCAAGATCCCGGACGATCTGGCCACCGGCACCGCCCGCGGCCAGTACACGGGCGGGTGGCAGGGCGGCGAGAAGGTCCACGGTTTCCTTGAGGAAGACGGGATGAGCCCCGAGTCACTCACCGAAACCTACGCCGCGCTCCGGCTGACGATCGAGACCAGACGCTGGTCCGGCGTGCCGTTCTACCTCCGGGCCGGCAAGCGCCTCGGACGCCGAGTGACCGAGATCGCCGTGGTCTTCAAACGTGCCCCGCAGTCCCTCTTCGAGGAGGGCCACACGGCCACCCTCGGCCAGAACGCGCTCGTCATCCGGGTGCAGCCCGACGAGGGCGTCACCATCCGTTTCGGATCCAAGGTCCCCGGTGTCGGGATGCAGGTGCGCGACGTCACCATGGACTTCGGCTACGGCCACGCATTCACCGAGGCCAGCCCCGAAGCCTACGAACGCCTCATCCTGGACGTGCTCCTCGGTGACCCACCCCTCTTCCCCCGCCACGAAGAGGTCGAGCTGTCCTGGAAGATCCTCGACCCGATCGAGGAGTTCTGGGCCGGCCAGGGCCAGCCCGAGCAGTACCGACCGGGCACCTGGGGCCCGGAATCCGCCGACGAACTGCTGGCCCGCGACGGCCGCAAATGGAGACGACCATGATCGTTGACCTGCCAGACACCACGACGTCCAAGATCTCCAAGGCCCTGGTCAGAATCCGCGAAGAGGGCGGTGCCGTCGCCCTCGGGCGCGTGCTGACGCTCATAATCGCCTCCACCCTCGGCTCCGAGGAGGAGGCCATCGAGGCCGCCAACGATGCCTCGCGTGAGCATCCGATGCGCGTCATCGTGCTCTCGACCCAGATCAGCGACGGCACGCCGAACACCCAGAAAGCGCGGGTCGACGCCGAGATCCGCGTCGGCGGAGACGCCGGCGCCAGCGAGGTCATCGTGCTCCGCGCCTACGGCGATGCCGCCAGCGACCCGGAGAGCCTTGTCATGGGCCTCCTCCTCCCCGACGCTCCCGTCGTCGCCTGGTGGCCCGGTGTGGCCCCTGAGATCCCCGCCGAGTCGCCCCTGGGCCGCATCGCGTACCGCAGGGTGACGGATGCGTCCGCGCAGCCTGACCCGCAGGCCGCACTGCTGCGGCTGTCCACGAATTACCGGCCCGGCGACACGGACTTCGCCTGGACCCGACTCACGCTCTGGCGTGCCCAGCTCGCCGCTGTGCTCGACCAGCCTCCGTACGAGGCCATCACGGCGGTGTCCGTCTCCGGTGCGGCCGACTCGCCGTCCACGACGCTGCTCGCGGCCTGGCTGCAGCTTCAGCTGCAGGTGCCGGTCGTATACGAACTCACTGCGGGTCCGCTGGCCAACGGTATCGGCGGAGTGCACCTCACCCGTGCCTCAGGAGTCATCTCCTTGGAGCGCGAGGTGCCGGAGGTCGCGACCCTTACCCAGCCCGGCCAGCCGGTGCACGACCTCACCCTCAAACGTCGGAGCCTGCGCGATTGCCTCTCCGACGAATTGCGCCGACTCGACCCCGATGAGTTATATGGTGAAGTCATCACGCGCGGACTGCCGCAACTCGACGACGTGGTCGTGAAACAGACCGGAGCCTAACTTTTGACGAATGATCGCCGCGTATTAGTTCACCCAGGTAAGGAGTCGTTGTCGGCCTCGGTGGCCGCGCGGTTCATCACCAAGATGGTCGACATCCTGCATGACGAGGATGACGCGAACGTCGTTCTCACCGGCGGTTCCGTCGGCATAGCGGTGCTCAGGGCGATCAATGAATCACCGGCGCGCGACACGATCGACTGGAGCAGGGTCAGCTTCTGGTGGGGCGACGAGCGCTGGGTTGCGGCGGGTAGTGCCGACCGAAACGAGTTGCAGGCACGCGAGGCGCTCCTCAACCACATCGCCGTGCCCGAGGAGAACGTTCACCCCTTTCCCGCGTCGGACGCGGGCGAGGACATCGGCGCCGCCGCCGATCGCTACGCGGCCGAGTTAGCCTCCGCCGCGCCGCTGGGCGCGCCGTATCCCCGCTTCGACATCACCTTCCTGGGCGTCGGGCCGGACGGCCACATCGCCTCGCTCTTCCCTCACCAGCCGGGCATCCGGGAAACCGACGCCAGCGTCATCCCCATTCGAAATGCTCCCAAGCCGCCACCGGAGCGCCTCAGCCTGACCAGGCCGGCGCTGAACTCCTCGGAGCGGGTCTGGCTGGTCCTGGCCGGCTCGGACAAGGCCTCCGCCCTCGGCCTGGCCCTCGCCGGCGCGAGCCGGGACGAGGTTCCCGTCGCGGGCATCAAGGGGCGCCGGCGCACGGTCTTCTTCGTCGACAATGAGGCCGCCGCCGAGGTCCCCGAAAACCTGATCGCTCCGGCCTACTAGCCCCCGAAGCCGCCCCTGAAGCACCGCGAACCCGCAGTCGTGGTCGATATGAGAGCGGCATATCGACCGTTACTGCGGGTTCGTGAGTGTGTAGCCCTGGGGCGACGTCAGTTCGTAGCGGACAGCTTGCCGCGGCGAACGCGAAGCTGCTGGAGCGCCTCCTCGAGGAGCGACTCGGCTTCCTCTTCGGTGCGACGCTCCTTGACGTAGGCGAGGTGCGTCTTGTAGGGCTCAAGCTTGGCCACCGACGGCGGGTTCGCCTTGTCGCGGCCCGCGGGCAGTCCAGACGACGGGCAGTCGATGGTAACGGGGATTTCCTCGTCGGGGAGGTTCGCCGCGAAATAGCGCACGGTTTCATTGCCGAGGGCATCCCAATAGGACACCTTGATGCGGTCCGCGTGGAAGCCCCTGTCCTGCTCGCCCATGGGGCCGGCTCCTACACGGGAACCACGAATTGCGCTGCCACCAGATGCCATGATGTTTCTCCCCTTGAATGCTGATCAGTCGTGAAGCCCGCAGTCTCCGAGACTGCGATCGTGCGAAGCTGTTTAAGCGCCGGTCTCGAATTTGGTGATCAGACCGAGCACCACGATGCAGGAAATCCACAGCAGCCCGAGAATGACGGTGATTCGGTTGAGGTTGCGTTCTGCAACGCCCGACGCACCGAGGTTGGACGTAACGCCGCCGCCGAACATATCGGACAGCCCCCCGCCGCGACCCTTGTGCAACAAAATGAGCATGGTGATCAGGAGGCTCGTGACACCGAGCAGAACCTGCAACACAACCTGGAGAATATCCACGAAAACCTTTCACAACTGCGGTGGGCGCGAAAGCGCGCACCAAGACACTGGTAATTATAGCCTGATGGGCAACCCGGTCCGCGGCTGCCCCACCGGGCACCCGCGTTTTGGGCTACAGACCGACGTGCTTCTGGTACCGAACGATGCCGGAGAATTCGGCGATGTCGAGGCTTGCCCCGCCGACCAGCGCGCCGTCCACGTTGGGCTCCCTCATGAACCCCGCGATGTTCACGGCCTTGACCGAACCGCCGTACAGGATGCGCGTCTTGTCGGCGACATCCTGCCCAAGGGTCTCGTTCAGCACGACGCGGAGCGCGGCGGCCACCTGTTCGGCCTGCTCCGGCGTTGCGGCCTGGCCTGAGCCGATGGCCCAGACCGGTTCGTACGCCACGACGATGTCGGCGGCCTTGGTGACGCCGGCCAGAGCGGCCCGCAGCTGCGCGACCGGAACGGCCGACGGGCCGTGTCGTTCGAGGTCAGCAGCGGTCTCGCCGACGCAGATGATCGGCACGAGGTTGTGCTTCAACGCGGCGACGACCTTGGCCGCCACCTGCTCGTCCGTCTCGGCGTGCAGCGTGCGACGCTCGGAGTGGCCGATGATCACATACTGGCATTCCAACTGGGAGAGGAACGAGCCGGAGATCTCACCCGTGTAGGCGCCCGAATCGTGCTCGGAGATGTCCTGCGCCCCGAAGGCCAGCGGCAGCTTGTCGGCGGCGACCAGCGTCTGCACCGACCGGAGATCGGTGAATGGCGGGAAAACGGCAACCTCGACCGCAGTGAAGTCGTGCTGGGCGTCCTTGAGGCTCCACGCGAGTTTCTGCACGAACGCGATGGCCTGGAGGTGATCCAGGTTCATCTTCCAGTTGCCGGCAATCAGCGGCGTGCGTCGTGGGTTGATGGTTACAGCCATCCGAGGACCTCCAGTCCAGGCAGTCGCTTGCCCTCGAGGAACTCGAGGCTGGCGCAACCGCCGGTAGATATATGACCGAATTGGTAGTCGTTGAATCCGAGAATTCGCACTGCCGCAGCCGAGTCTCCCCCGCCGACGACACTCAAGCCGTCGACCTCGGTGAGGGCTGCCGCAACGGTTCGGGTGCCGTCCGCGAACGCCGCGAGCTCGAACACGCCCATGGGGCCGTTCCAGAACACGGTCTTCGACGCACGGATGATCTCGGCGAAGGCCCGGGCGGAGTCCGGTCCGATGTCGAGGCCGAGGCCAGAGGCCCCAAACGGAGTCTCCTCGATCGCGTCCGCCGGGGTGACCTGGTGTTCGGCGTCGGCGCCGAACTTTGACGCGACGACGATGTCCGTGGGCAGCACGATCTTGACGCCGCGGCGGTCCGCCTCAGCGAGGTAGCCGCGCACGGTGTCGAGCTGGTCGCTTTCGAGCAGGCTGGAACCAACCCTGTGGCCCTGGGCGGCGAGGAAGGTGAACACCATGCCCCCGCCGATGAGCAACGAGTTGACCCGAGGCAGCAGATGGCCGATGACACCGAGCTTGTCGGAGACCTTCGATCCGCCGAGGACGACCGTGTACGGCGCCTCCGGCTTTTCGGTGAGGCGGTCCAGAACGTCGAGTTCGGTTGCGATGAGCAGCCCGGCGGCGCTGGGGAGGAGCGTCGCCAGCTCGAAGACGCTGGCCTGCTTGCGGTGAACGACGCCGAAACCATCGGAGACGAAGGCGTCGCCGAGGGCCGCGAGCTCGGTGGCGAATGCGACCCGATCGGCGTCGACCTTGCTGGTCTCCCCCGCGTTGAAGCGCAGGTTCTCGAGCACGACGACGCCGCCATCGGCGAGCCCTGCCACGGAATCCGTCGCCGACTCGCCGACGGTGTCTGTCGCGAAGGCGACGTCGACACCAAGCAGTTCGCCGAGCCGGGCCGCAACCGGAGCCAGGCTGTACTTCGGCTCGGGCGTGCCGTCAGGGCGTCCGAGGTGGGACACGATGACGACCCTGGCGCCCTGGCCGACGAGGGCCTGAAGCGTGGGCAGGGAGGCCCGGATCCGCCCGTCGTCCGTGATCCGTCCGCCGTCCAGCGGGACGTTCAGGTCGCATCGAACGATGACGCGTTTGCCCTGGAGCGAACCCAGTGACTCGATTGTGCGCAGCAAACCGCGGCCCCGGTTAGAGGCGCTCGGCGACGAACTCGGTGAGGTCGACCAGTCGGTTCGAGTAGCCCCACTCGTTGTCGTACCACGAGGCCACCTTGACCTGGTCGCCGATGACCTTGGTGAGTCCGGCGTCGAAGATCGAGGAGTGCGGGTCGCCGACGATGTCGCTGGAGACGATCGGGTCTTCTGTGTAGCTGAGGATTCCCTTGAGGGGGCCCTCCGCGGCGGCCTTGTACGCGGCATTGACCTCGTCGACGGTGACGACCCGTGATGCGGTGACGGTGAGGTCGGTGATCGAGCCGGTCGGGAGTGGAACGCGCAGTGCGTAGCCGTCGAGCTTGCCGACGAGCTCGGGGATGACGAGGCCGAGGGCCTTGGCCGCACCGGTCGAGGTGGGGATGATGTTCGCGGCGGCGGCGCGGGCGCGGCGGAGGTCGCTGTGCGGGCCGTCTTGCAGGTTCTGGTCTGCCGTGTACGAGTGGACCGTGGTCATCAGGCCGCGTTCGATGCCGAAATTGTCCATGAAGACCTTCGCGAGGGGCGCGAGGCAGTTCGTGGTGCAGGACGCGTTCGAGATGACGTCGTGGACGGCCGAGTCGTAGGTGTCCTCGTTCACGCCGAGAACGATGGTCGCGACGTTGTCACCCGTGGCGGGTGCGGAGACGAGAACCTTCTTCGCGCCGGCCGCGATGTGCTTGCGCGCCGCCTCCTCCTTGGTGAAGAAGCCGGTCGATTCGATGACGATTTCGACGCCCAGCTCGGCCCACGGGAGGTTCGAGGGGTCGCGTTCGGCCAGCACCTTGATGGCCTTGCCGTTGACGACGATGGAGTCGCCGACGACCTCGACGGTCGCGCCGAGGCGGCCGTTGGTCGTGTCGTACTTGAGAAGGTGCGCGAGCGTCTTCGTGTCGGTGAGGTCGTTGACCGCGACGATTTCGAGTTCGCTGCCCTTGGCCAGGGCCGCGCGGAAGTAGTTACGGCCGATGCGGCCGAATCCGTTGATTCCAATCTTTACAGACACAAATGACTCCTGTTACTGAAGGCGCCGGCGGCGCAGATGGTGGTGATCCAAGACGGACGGCGGTGTCCCGTTACGGCCGGGGCACGTAATGCTACGACAGTAGCAGCAGGCCGTTGGTCTTCTCACGGGCGGTTGCGAAGCGAGTCTGTACGTTTGACCAGTCGACGATGTTCCAGAACGCCTTGACGTAGTCGGCGCGCACGTTGCGGTAGTCGAGGTAGTAGGCGTGCTCCCAGACATCGAGCATGAGCACCGGGACGGTGCCGGCGGCGAAGTTGGCCTGCTGGTCGAAGAACTGCTGGATGATGAGCCGCTGTCCGATGGAGTCCCAGGCCAGCACGGCCCAGCCCGAGCCCTGCACGCCCAGCGCGGTGGCCGCGAAGTGGGCCTGGAACTTGTCGAACGATCCGAAGTTGTCGTCGATCGCAGCGGCCAGTTCACCGGTGGGCTTGTCGCCGCCGTCCGGGGACATGTTGGTCCAGAAGATGGAGTGGTTGACGTGGCCGCCCAGGTTGAAGGCGAGGTCCTTCTGGAGCTTGTTGACGTTGGCGAGGTTGCCGGAATCGCGGGCTTCGGCCAGCTGCGCGAGGGCCGCGTTCGCCCCGGTCACGTAGGCCTGGTGGTGCTTGCCGTGGTGTAGTTCCATGATGGTGCCGCTGATGCTCGGCGCGAGTGCCGAGTAGTCGTATGCCAGGTCGGGCAGGGTGTATTCAGCCATTGCATTCTCCTCTGGATGTAGCCGGCGCGGAGAGTTCCGATCCGGCTGGTGGGCGACCTTGCCAGTCTAGTCAGGTCGCTAAGCGCAGCTCAGGACGCAGGGTCACACGTCGTCGAGGTCGGGCGGGAGGTTCGCGTCGGTCCCCGGGATTCCCAGATCAACGGCCTTTTTATCGGCCATGGCGAGCAGGCGGCGGATGCGGCCGGCGACGGCATCCTTCGTCATCGGCGGGTCGGCGTGGTGGCCGAGTTCGTCGAGGCTGGAGTCCCGGAAGCTCAGGCGCAAGTCACCCGCGTAGCGAAGGTGCTTGGGGATATCGTCGCCCAGGATCTCCATGGCGCGATCGACCCGGGCGCAGGCCGCGACGGCGGCCTGCGCCGAGCGGCGCAGGTTGGCGTCGTCGAAGTTGACCAGACGGTTGGCGGTGGCCCTGACCTCTCGGCGCTGGCGGAGTTCCTCCCAGTTGAGGACGGTGTCCTTGGCCCCCATGTGCACGAGCATGGCGCCGATGGCGTCGCCGTCACGGATGACGACGCGGTGCACACCGCGCACCTCGCGGGCCTTGGCGACGATCCCAAGGCGTCCGGCGGCCCCCACCAGCGCCATGGCAGCCTCGTTGCCGGGGCAGGTCACTTCGAGCGCGGCGGAACGGCCGGGATCGGTGAGCGAACCGTTCGCGAGGAACGCTCCGCGCCAGACGGAGGCGATCTCTTCCTTCGAACCCGTGGTGAGACGGTTCGGGAGACCGCGGATGGGCCGGCGGCGCGCGTCGAGCAGCCCCGTCTGTCTGGCCAGGGTCTCTCCGCCTTCGAGCACGCGAACGAGGTAGTGGTTGGTGCGGCGCAGCCCTGAGGCTGGGATGACGGACACGTCACTGCGCACGCCGTACAGCTCGGCGAGGTCCTTTCGGACCCGGCGCGCGAGCAACGCGGTGTCGAGCTCGGATTCGATGGCGATGCGCCCGGAAATCATGTGTAGTCCCCCGGAGAACCGGAGGATCGTCGCTAACTCGGCCGCGCGCACCGTGGTCTTGGAGACCTCGATGCGAGCAAGTTCGTCTTTAACGTCGGCGGTGAGTGCCAATCGTATATTCCATTCTGTTTGTCCTGGCCCGGGTTGTGAACCGAAGGCCGGGGTTATTCTCGTCCCAGGTCGCGGTGCTTGACGCTGACCGCGACTCCCGGGAATTCCTGGATCAGGGAAGCCAGTTCCCTGGCCATGGCCACCGAACGGTGTTTTCCGCCCGTGCAGCCAATGGCGATCGTCGCATGACGTTTGTTTTCACGCTGGTAGCCGGCAAGGACGGGCTCCAGGGTGTTTGAGTAGTTCTCGATGAATTCACGAGCACCAGGCTGGGAGAGCACGAACTCGCTGACCTGCGGGTCCTGGCCGGTGAAAGCGCGCAGCTCGGGCACCCAGAACGGGTTGGGCAGGAATCGGGCGTCGGCGACCATGTCGACATCGGTGGGGAGACCGTATTTGAACCCGAAGCTCAAGAGGGTCACGTGCACGCCGGCGGCGTCTTCGGCGGCGAACCGCTCCGTGATGGTCGTGGCCAACTGGTGGATATTGAGGTCTGAGGTGTCAATGACGATGTCGCACACCTCGCGGACGGCCGACAGCCGGGTGCGTTCGGCGGAAATCCCGTCGAGGAGCGTCCCGTCGCCCTGCAGCGGATGCGGGCGACGGACGGACTCGAAACGCCGCACGAGCACATCGTCCCGCGCCTCGAGGAAGATGATGCGAACCTTTGGGCCGCTGCGGAGCGACTGCACGATTTCCTGGAAATCGGTGAAGAACTCCCGGCCCCGGATGTCGACGACGGCCGCGATCTTTGGCAGCGTGCTGCCTGCCCGTTCGACCAGTTCAACGAGCGGACGGAGCATCTGCGGGGGCAGATTGTCAACGACGTACCAGCCCAGGTCTTCCAGGGCGTTCGCGACGGTTGAGCGGCCTGCTCCGGACATTCCCGTGACGATCAGCACTTCCTGCTTCTCGGTCTCCGTCGTCATACTGGGCTGCGCCTTTGGTCGTGGTGGGCTGGTTTGTCCAGCCTACCTATCGCCACGGCCGTTCAGGCGCGTAAGTGCTGATGAATTGCGGTCGCGAGGGTCGGGCCGATGCCTCGGACGTCGGCGATCGACTCCTCGGTGGCCTCCTTGAGTCGGGCGACGGAGCCGAAGTGCTGCAGCAGCACTTTGACCCTGGCCGGGCCCAACCCGGAAATCTCGGCCAGCACCGTCGAGATGTCCCGTTTGCGTCGTGACCGCTGGTGGGTGATGGCGAAGCGGTGCGCCTCGTCCCGGATCCGCTGGATCAGGAAGAGGGCGTCGCTGTTGCGCGGAAGGATGACGGGGTAGTCCGAATCCGGGAGCCAGATCTCCTCGAGACGCTTGGCGATGCCGCAGAGCTGGATTCCGGTGATCCCCGCGTCGGCCAGAGCCCTGGCCGCCGCGGAAACCTGTGGCTGGCCGCCGTCGACGATGAGCAGGTTGGGACGGTACCGGAACTTCTTGCGCTTCTGCTCCGCGTCCATGGCCTCCTCGCCGACCGGGTCACCGGACGGATCATCCACGGGCACCAGGTAGGCAAGCCGCCGGGTCAGGGTGCGATAGATCGAGTCGGTGTCGTCGGTGGATTCCGGGATCGTGAAGCGCCGATACTCGTCTTTGCGCGGCAGGCCGTCCTCGAAAACGACCATCGACGCCACGATGTTCGTGCCGCTGAGGTGGGACACGTCGTAGCACTCCATCCGTAGAGGAGCCTGGGCCATGCCCAGGGCCTCCTGAATGTCTTCGAGCGCCTTCGACCTGGCGACGAAGTCGGAGCTTCGCCGGGTCTTGTAGAGCATGAGCGCGTGCCTGGCGTTCTGGGTGGCCGTAGCCAGGAGCGCGGCCTTCTCGCCCCGCTGGGCCGCGACCAGGCGCACCTTGCGATTCGCGATCCCCGCCAGCAGGATTTCCAGCGCCTCGGCGTCGTCTGGCAGTTCGGGCACGATGACCTCGCGCGGGGGCGGGTTGTTCGGGCCGTACGCCGTCTGCATGATCGAGTCGATGAGTTCCCCGGTGGTGACGTCGAGTTCCTTGTCCACCATCCAGCCGCGCACACCCCGGATACGGCCGCCGCGAACCATGAAGAGCTGCACCGCCGCCGCCAGCTCGTCCTCGTCGACGCCGAAGAGGTCGATGTCGACGTTCTCGCGCAGCACGACGGCGCTCTTCTCGAGCACCGCGTTGAGCGCGGAGGCCTGGTCGCGCCGCTTGCCGGCGAGCTCGTAGTTCTGTTCGGCGGCCGCTTCCTTCATCTCTGCGGTGAGTTGGTTGATCAGTTTCTTGTCCTGGCTGCCCATGAAACTGACGAACGCGTCCACCCTGGCGCGATGCTCCTCGATGCTTACCGTGCCGGAGCAGGGTCCGAAGCAGCGGCCGATCTGTCCGGCGAAGCAGGGTTTGCCCGACTGCATTGCCCGCTTGTAGTTGGCGGGGTTGCAGGTGCGAATCGGAAACGCCTTGAGCATCAGTTCGATCGTCTCGTACACCGCCCACACCTTCGGGTATGGCCCAAAATAGCGGGCGCCGCGGATGCCAGTGGTGCGGGTCACCAGCACGCGGGGGGCCTCGTCGGCGAGCGTGACGGCGAGGTACGGGTATGACTTGTCGTCTTTGAACTGCACGTTGAAGGGCGGGTCGTACTCGTTGATCCAGGTCCACTCCAGCTGCAGGGCCTCGACCTCGGTGCCGACGACGGTCCATTCGACGTTGGTGGCGGTCGTCACCATCCGCCGGGTGCGTTCGTGGAGACTGCTCAGCGGGGCGAAGTAGTTGCTCAGCCGGGCCCGGAGGTTCTTGGCCTTGCCGACATAGAGAATCCGCCCCGTCTCATCCCTGAAGCGGTACACCCCGGGGCTCGTGGGGATCTCGCCCGTTTTCGGGCGGTAGCTCAGCGCGTCAGACATCGGCTCTCCTGGCGGCGATCATCGCGCGTCGAGAATCTCCTTGAGGAACGAGCCGGTGTGGCTCTTCTTCACGGTCGCCAGGTGCTCCGGCGTGCCGGAGGCCAACACGCGTCCTCCACCGGACCCACCCTCCGGTCCCAGGTCGATCACCCAGTCTGCCGACTTGATCACGTCGAGATTGTGCTCGATCACGATGACGGTGTTGCCCTTGTCGACGAGGCTGTTCAGCACAAGCAGAAGCTTGCGCACATCCTCGAAGTGCAGACCCGTGGTGGGTTCGTCGAGCACGTAGACGCTGCGCCCGTTCGAACGCCGCTGCAGTTCCGTTGCGAGCTTCACGCGCTGGGCCTCGCCGCCCGAGAGCGTGGTCGCGCTCTGGCCGAGGTGGATGTAACCGAGCCCGACGTCGTTGAGCGTGTGGAGCTTCTGGTATATGCGTGGCTGGTTCTCAAAGAACGCGAGTGCGTCCTCGACTGTGAGGTCGAGCACGTCGGCGATGCTCAGGCCGCGGAAGCGGACCTCGAGCGTTTCGCGATTGTAGCGCTTCCCCTTGCAGACGTCGCATGGCACATAGACGTCCGGGAGAAAGTGCATTTCAATTTTGACCAGTCCGTCGCCCTCACACGCGTCGCAGCGCCCTCCCTTTACGTTGAACGAAAAACGGCCCGGCCCGTACCCGCGGATTTTGGCTTCCGGCAGCTCGGCAAACAGTTCGCGCATCGGCGTAAACAGGCCGGTGTACGTCGCCGGATTCGAGCGTGGAGTGCGACCGATAGGCGACTGGTCGATGTCGATGACCTTGTCGATGTGTTGCAGCCCGGTGATGCGCTTGTGTAATCCCGGAACCGTGCGCGAACGGTAGAAGTGCTTCGCGAGCGCGCGATGCAAAATGTCCTCGATCAGCGTGGACTTGCCCGAGCCCGAAACTCCCGTGATCGCGACGAAGAGTCCAAGCGGGATATCGACATCCACCTTGCGCAGGTTGTGCTCGCGCGCGCCTTCAATCCGCAGGACGCGCTCCGGCGTCACCGGTTTGCGCTCGGCGGGCGTCGGAATCTCCCGGTCGCCACGCAGATAGCTCCCCGTCATCGATTCCGGGTGCGCAATCACGTCCTCGGCGGTGCCGGCTGCGATCACAAGTCCCC
>JBDTAA010000050.1:0-12530 GCA_039924805.1 Cryobacterium sp. | reverse complement strand
CCGATGCCGTTTGGAATTTTTGAGAAGTCGCCGATCCCCATATCTTTTTGCCCTTTCATGCAGAACGGGCAGTGGTCAGTGGAGACCATTTGGATGTCGTTCGTGCGCAGGCTCTGCCACATGTGGTCCTGGTGCCCCTCGGCCCGCGACCGCAGCGGCGTCGAGCACACCCACTTCGCGCCCTCGAACCCCGGCGCACCGAGGTTCTCCTCGAGCGAGAGGTAGAGGTACTGCGGGCAGGTTTCGCCGAACACGTTCTGCCCGTTGTCGCGGGCAGCCGCGAGCTGCTCCACGGCCTGCTTGGCGCTCACATGCACGACGTACAGCGGCGCGCCGGTGACGTTGGCGAGCATGATTGCCCGGTGCGTGGCCTCCTCCTCGAACTGCCAGGCGCGCGCGACACCGTGGTAGTAGGGGTCGGTCTTGCCCTGGGCGAGGAGCTGCTCGACGATCACGTCGATCGCCGGCCCGTTCTCGGCGTGCATCATGGTCATCAGCCCGGTGTCGGCCGACTTCTGCATGGCGCGCATGATCTGTGCGTCATCAGAGTAGAAGACCCCCGGGTAGGCCATGAAGAGCTTGAAGCTCGAGATGCCTTCGTCCAGCAGTCCGTCCATGGCCTGCAGCGAGTCGGCGTTGACGTCCCCAATGATCTGGTGGAACGCGTAGTCGATCGCGCAGTTGCCCGCCGCCTTCTGGTGCCAGGTGCCCAGGCCGTCGAAGACCCGCTGGCCGAACGTCTGCACGGCGAAGTCAATGATGGTCGTGGTTCCGCCCCAGGCTGCGGCGCGCGTGCCGGTTTCAAAGGTGTCGCTCGCCGCGGTGCCGCCGAACGGGAGCTCAATGTGGGTGTGCGCATCGATACCGCCGGGGATCACGTACTTGCCGGTGGCGTCGATCACCCGATCGACGCCGGCGGGCAGGTCGGTGCCCAGCAGCCTCGAGCCGGGTGCCAGCACGGCGACGATGATCTCGCCGTCGATGAGCACGTCCGCCTGGGACCGTCCGGTCGCCGTCACGACGGTGCCGCCGGTGATCAGGGTTGTCGTCATCGTTCACTCCTGTCAGTTCTTGTGTCTCGACGACCGGTCGGCGGTCGAGCCGGTCGAGACCTAGGGGGCGGCGATCGGCTCGTAGGAGTCGGGGCGGCGGTCGCGGTAGAACTGCCAGGAGTTGCGTACCTCCCGGATCAGGCCGAGGTCGAGGTCGCGGATGACGATCTCCTCCGTGTCGGTCGAAGCCACCTCGCCGACATAGTTGCCACGCGGGTCGGCGAAGTAGGAGCTGCCGTAGAACGTGACGGCGTCGTCGCCGAATTCGTCCGATTCGGTGCCGATGCGGTTGTTCGCGCCGACGTAGTACTGGTTGGCGGCGGCCGCGGCGGGCTGCTCGAGCTCCCAGAGCCGGTTGGACAGGCCGGGCTTGGTGGCCGACGGGTTGAAGACGATTTCGGCGCCGTTCAGGCCCAGCACGCGCCATCCCTCAGGGAAGTGGCGGTCGTAGCAGATGTAGACACCGATCTTGCCGACCATGGTTTCGAACACCGGGTATTCGCCGTTGCCGGGGCGGAAGTAGAACTTCTCCCAGAACTTGTCGAGGTTCGGGATGTGGTGCTTGCGGTATTTCCCGAGGTAGGTGCCGTCGGCGTCGATGACGGCCGCGGTGTTGTAGAGCACGCCCGGCTGAGCCTCTTCGTATACCGGGAGAACGATGACCATCTTGTGCTCGGCGGCGAGCTTCTGGAAGCGCTCGACCAGCGGGCCGGGAACCGGGTGGGCGTAGCCGTAGTACTTGGAGTCCTGCACGATCCCGAAATACGGCCCATGGAACAGCTCCTGGAAACAGATCACCTGCACGTTCTCTTTCGCCGCCTGGCGCACGAATTCCTCATGCTTGGCGATCATCGATTCTTCGTCGCCGGTCCAGGTGGTCTGGGTAATTGCTGCCCGCACTACGGTCATGGTGCCTCCAGAATGTGAGATGAGCTGTGAAGATCGATTACGGTCGGACTGCGTTGTCCAGTATTGTGATTATTCAGTGTAAACATTTCTAATGTGTTTCCGAGTATGTCGCACGCATTAATCATCCTGTCGCCCCACGCGCCGAAGGGCAAGAGAACAATGCAAATCCTTCTCAACGAAATTGAGAGTCGGACGCCGGCGGGAATCGCATCGGGCATCGGCCGATTGATCCGCTCCGGCCAGCTGGCGGCGGGTGAGCGCCTGCCCACCGTGCGGGTTTTCGCGGCGGAACTCGGCGTCAGCCCTGCCACAATCAGCCACGCCTGGCAGGCCCTCGCGGCCATCGGGCTGATCGTCTCGCGGGGCCGCAGCGGAACCTTCGTGCTCGAGCAGGTCCCGACGTGGCTGCCGGCGCGCAGCCAGTCGATGGCCGGCAAGCAGTCGGCATCGCGAGTCGACCTGTCCCGCGGCACGCCCGACCCGGTGCTCCTGCCCGCGCTCGGCCCCGCGCTGTCGCGGGTCTCCCGGCGCGCCGTCACGCCGAGCTACCAGGAGCTCCCGGTCATCCCGGAGCTGCTCGCGGTGCTGCAGGCCTCGTGGCCGTTCCCCGCCGAGTCGATCACGGTCGTCGACGGGGCACTGGATGCCATCTCCCGCAGCCTCGACCAGGTCACCAGATTCGGCGACCGGGTCATCGTGGAGGATCCGAGCTTCCCGCCATTCTTCGACCTGCTCGACCAACTGGGCGTCGAGCGCATTCCCGTTGCAGTGGACGAGCACGGCATCGAGCCGGGCGCCTTCGCTGCCGCGCTCAAGCTCTCCCCCGCCGCGGTGATCCTGCAGCCCCGCGCGCAGAACCCCACCGGTGCGTCGATGACGACCCAACGTGCCGAGGTGCTGGCCGGGCTGCTCGCCGCGAGCCCGGCCGCCGCGAAGACGATCGTGATCGAGGACGACCACTCCGGCGAGATCAGCATCGCCCCCGACGTGAGCCTCGGCCGGTGGCTGCCCGACCGGGTGCTGCACGTTCGCAGTTACTCAAAGTCACACGGCCCCGACCTGCGGATCGCCGCGCTCGGCGGCCCGGCGGCGATCGTCGATCGCATCGTGGCACGGCGCATGCTTGGGCCGGGGTGGACCAGCCGGATGCTGCAAACAATTTTGCACGAGCTCCTCACCGACGGCGAAAGCATCGCCCAGATCAACGAGGCCCGGCGCATCTACTTCTCCCGGCAGAAGGCGCTGGCCGACGCGCTGAACGAACTCGGCCTCACCGTGCGCCAGGCCGACGGCATCAACACCTGGCTGCCGGTGCTCGACGAGGGGGACGCGGTCGTGCAACTCGCGGCCGCAGGCATCCGAGTCGCCGGCGGCAGGCCGTTCGTCGCCTCCGACGGACCCGGCTCGTTCATCCGGGTGACGGCCGGGGCCTTGCAGGGCGACGTCACGCCCATCGCCCGCGCGATCGCGATGGCGGCCCGGCCGCCCGGCCTGGGGGCCCACTCACTCGAAACGAGGTGGGCCTAAGCCCGAGCGGCCCCCGTCGCCTACTTGACGCTTCCGGCCGTCAAGCCGCAGCCGGCTTCGCCCTTCGCTGGATGAGCCTGTCGGAACCCCCGAGGCAGGGTGAAAAGCGCGCCGATCCGTCCCGGCGCCGAGTCGCCTGAACGGTAATGCGCGGTCAGCGTCGTTGACAGTTCATGTGGACCGAGCCACGATGGGGGCGTAGCGTATCTCCGCTATCACGCTTGGCGAAGTCCGTGGGGGTCTGTGGTGACGAACAGTTTTGGCGCCCAGGACACACTCATCGTCGGGGATCAGAGCTATGAGATCTTCCGGATCGATGCCGTGGACGGATCGGC
Source organism: Cryobacterium sp. (assembly GCA_039924805.1). Classification (GTDB taxonomy): domain Bacteria; phylum Actinomycetota; class Actinomycetes; order Actinomycetales; family Microbacteriaceae; genus Cryobacterium. The sequence continues at coordinate 8,707 of JBDTAA010000050.1, read as the reverse complement.
GAGGCTGCCGTACAGCCTGAAGGTGCTGTTGGAGAATCTGCTCCGCTGCGAAGACGGAAGATTGGTGACCGAGGAGCAGATCCTCGCACTCGCCGCGTGGGATCCGGCCGCTGAGCATGGTACGGAGGTCCAGTTCACCCCGGCTCGGGTGTTGCTGCAGGATTTCACGGGTGTCCCCTGCGTCGTCGACCTCGTCGCCATGCGCGACGCGATGGCGGACTTCGGCGGCGACCCGCAGAAGATCAATCCTCTGATCCCGTCCGAACTTGTGATCGACCACTCGGTCATAGTCGATGCCTTTGGTAGCGCCGACGCGTCCCAGATCAACGCAGACCTGGAGTTCTCGCGCAATCAGGAACGTTACCAACTCCTGCGCTGGGCACAGCAGTCCTTCGACGACTTCCTCGTTGTCCCGCCTGACACCGGCATCTGTCACCAGGTGAATCTCGAATACCTGTCCCGGGTGGTCTTCACGGGGCTTGCTCCGGGGCGCAAACAGGGACCGGATGACGCCGCTCTGCCCCAGGCCTATCCGGACACCCTCGTCGGCACCGACTCGCACACTCCCATGGTCAACGGGCTCGGAGTGCTGGGCTGGGGCGTCGGGGGCATCGAAGCCGAAGCGGCAATGCTCGGCCAGCCGATGAGCATGCTGATCCCGCAGGTTGTGGGATTCAGACTCACCGGCGCGCTCCGGGAAGGTGTGACCGCGACCGACCTCGTGCTCACCGTCGCAGAGCAACTGCGGAAGACCGGTGTGGTCGGCAAGTTCGTCGAATTTTACGGGCCCGGCGTGGCCAATATCCCGCTGGCCAACCGCGCCACACTCGGCAACATGAGCCCGGAATACGGCTCCACGTGCGCGATCTTCCCGATCGACGACGTAACGCTGAACTACCTGCGCTTGACCGGACGGCCGGACCAGCAGATCCGGCTCGTTGAGGCGTACGCGAGGGAGCAGGGGCTGTGGCACGATCCTGAGTTCGAGGCGGTTTACTCCCGGAGCATCGAGTTCGACCTCGCGGGCGTGGAACCGTCGATCGCCGGCCCGAAGCGGCCGCAAGATCGAATCCCGCTGTCCAACGTGCATCGGGTGGTCGGCACGATCCTGAATGAGGGCTTCAAGATCCCGGCCGAACTCACCGGACTCGACGCGGCGTCCGCGGGCTCTTTTCCGGCGAGTGACCCGATCGCTGTCGAGAAAAACGGCGTCAGCCCACCACCCATCGATCGTTCCGGCCCGAGCCCCGAGTCGACCTTCCCGTCGAACCCGGTTTCAGTGACCTTGCCGAGCGCACGGCAAGTCACGCTCGACCATGGCCATGTTGTGATCGCGGCAATCACCAGTTGCACGAATACCTCGAATCCCTCCGTGATGATCGGCGCCGGTCTGTTGGCGAAGAAGGCCGTCGAGCGCGGCCTGAGCTCGAAACCGTGGGTGAAGACCTCCCTTGCACCTGGCTCGCGCGTCGTCACCGACTACCTTGACAAAGCCGGACTCAGCCCGTATCTGAACCGGCTCGGGTTCGACCTGGTCGGCTACGGTTGCACGACCTGCATCGGCAACTCAGGGCCGCTACTTCCCCAGGTCAGCCGGGCGGTGACGGAGAACAACCTCTCCGTCAGTTCGATGCTCAGCGGCAACCGCAATTTTGAAGGACGCATCCACGCTGAGACCGAGATGAACTTCCTCGCCTCACCTCCCCTCGTTGTCGCTTACGCTCTTGCCGGCACGATGAATATCGATCTGCTCGCGGACCCGCTGGGCGAAGACGAGATGGGCAAAGGGGTGTACCTCCGCGACATCTGGCCAACCGGGCAGGAGATCCAGGCGGTGATAGATGAGTCGGTGCAGGCGGAAATGTTCACCGCCGGCTACGCCAACGTTTTCGACGGCGACCAGAACTGGCGAAACCTAGAGGTTCCCGCCGCGGACATGTTTGCCTGGGACGAAACCTCCACCTACGTGCGCCGGCCTCCATACTTCGACGCGATGCCTCGAGAACCCCAACCCCTGACCGACATCGTCGGCGCCCGCGTACTTGCCCTGCTGGGTGACTCGGTGACCACCGATCACATTTCGCCTGCCGGCACCATCAAGAGGGACTCTCCGGCCGGACGGTATCTGGAACAGCAGGGCGTGGACCCCGGCAACTTCAACTCATACGGGTCACGCCGCGGCAACCATGAGGTGATGATCCGCGGCACCTTCGCCAACATTCGCTTGCGCAACCAGCTGGTGCCCGGAGTGGAGGGTGGGTTCACTCGTCATCTGCCCGACGGCGATCGGATGAGCATCTTCGACGCGTCCCTCGCCTACGCCGTCGACAACGTTCCGCTGCTCGTTATCGCCGGAGCCGAGTACGGCTCCGGGTCATCGAGGGACTGGGCAGCGAAGGGAACACTGCTCCTCGGAGTCAAAGCAGTGCTCGCCTCATCCTTCGAACGGATCCACCGCTCCAACCTCATCGGCATGGGCGTGCTGCCGCTGCAGTTCAGCCCCGGCGAGAACGCCGAGAACCTGGGCCTCACCGGCGAGGAATTGTACTCAGTCGTCGGCTTAGCCGGGACCCGGAACATCCCGGATCAGGTCACGGTGCGGTTCGAGCCTTCGCCAGGATCGGGGACCACGCCCCCCAGGGAGTTCACTGCGATCGTGCGAATCGACACGCCGGCGGAAGCGGCCTACTTCCGGCACGGCGGCATCCTGCAATATGTCCTCCGCCAGCTCCTCGCCACTGACCGTCCCGAGTGAGCCATTTCTCTCCGGCCAGATTTCGGATGACGCGCACGCCGAGAAGAGGCTCCGGATGCCGCAGCGTGCGGCATCCGGAGCCTCTCAGGTGGGCGGGTCCGTCTACTTGACGCTTCCGGCCGTCAAGCCGCCGACGAGGCGCTTTTCGATCAGCATGAACAGGATAACGACCGGCAGGATGGCCACGAGCGAGACACCGAACACGTAGTGCCAGCTGGTCTCGTACTGACCGACGAACTTGGTCAGGGCGACGGCGAGCGGCTGGTTGCCTGCGGTGGAGAGGATCACCAGCGAGGCTGCGAACTCGTTCCAGCAGGCGACGAAGGTGAACACGACCGCGGTGACGATGCCCGGCCAGACGAGCGGCAGGTTGATCTTGAAGAGCACGGTCAGCCGCCCGGCACCGTCGATTTGGGCGGCCTCGTCGACCTCCTTGGGGATGCTGGCGAAGAAGCTGTGCATGATCCACACCGCGAAGGACAGGTTGAAGGCGGCGTTGACCAGGATCATCGCCAGCCACGTGTCTGAGATGCCGAGCGTGATGAACTGGCGGAACAGGCCAGAGGTCAGCACCGCCGGCTGGAGCATCTGCGTGACGATCACGAGGAAGAGGAACACCATGCGGCCGGGGAACTTGAATCGGGCGGTGTAGTACGCAGCCGGCAGCGCCACCAGGAGCACCAGGAGCGTGGCGAACACCGAGATGATGACGGTGGAGATGAGGTTCTGCACCAGCGGCGTCTCGGGAGTCGACCACATGTTGACGAAGTTCTCCCAGTGCCACTCCCGAGGGAAGTAGCTCGGGTCCACCGAGCGAATCTCCGACTTGGACTTCACCGCGCCGAAGAACATGATGACGTAGGGGAGGATGAAGACGATCAGCACGATGAGGCCCGCGGCCATGCGCAGGGCCACTCGGCCCGCGGGCACCTGGTCGGCCGTGTAGCGGCGCTGACGCCGTGCGGACGTCGCGGGGATGATGCCGGTGCTGCGAAGTGGCGTGGCGGTGGTCACGATCAGACCTCCTTCATGGGCTTGACGACCTTGACGTAGATTGCCACGATCACGATCACGATCACGAAGGCGACGACGCTGAGCGCGCTGGCCACATCGATCTTGTGTTGGTTTTGGATGTACTTGAAGATCAGCGTCATGATCGTGTCCGCGTCATAGCCTGGTATCGAGCCCGTCATCACCTTGAGGATCGGCAACGAGTTGAACACGTTGATGATGTTGATCAGCACGGCCACGCTCAGTGCTCCGCGCAGCTGCGGCAGCACGATGCTGAAGTACGTGCGCGAGGCTGTCGCGCCGTCCATCTTGGCGGCCTCGATGGCGTCGGCCGGGACGGTCTGCAGGCCGGCGAGGATTGTGTAGGTCGTGAAGGGCAACGAGACGAAGACGGCGATGACGATCGACCAGGCGAAGGCCGTGTCCGCATTGCGCGTCCAGCCGAAGCCCTCAGGGGTGTCGATCAAGCCGATGTCGACGAGGAATTTGTTGATGATGCCGAAGTACGGCTCGAGGCCGTAGTAGACCACCAGCGTTGTCATCACGACGGATGCCGCCCACGGCACGATGACCGCGAGTCGAACCAGTTGCCGTCCGGGGAAGGCCTTATTGAGGATCTGGGCCAGGCCGAGCGAGATCAGCACGGTCAGCACGACGACGGCGACGACCCAGATGACCGTTCGGCCGAAGATCGGCCAGAAGTAGGGGAAGTTGAAGACTTCGAGGTAGTTCGCGAAGCCGACGCTCCCCTTGTCAATGCCACTCTGCGAGATGTCGCGGGTGGAGTTGTAGAACATGACCCCGGCTGGGAAGAACACCACGCCGACGATCAAGACGAGTACGGGGCTGATCCACGGAAGGGCCTGAAGCAGGTCTTTGCCGCCGGTCCCGGCGCGGGGGCGACCGGAGGCCGCCCCCGTGGGGATCGATGATTTCTGTTGTGTTGGATTGCTCATTTCACTGCCTTCATCGACCCCCATGGAACCTGATCCGTGCTTAACCGGCGGCCTGGGCCTGAATCTCCTTGAGAACGCTTGCGGCGTCCTTACCCTGACCGAGCTGGCCGAAGAGGGACTTGAAGGCGCCATCGGTGGCCGACCAGTTGGGGTTGGTGCTCGGGTAGAACTTCGCGGCCGGCAGTGCGTCGAGGAACGGCTTGAGTGCCTCTTCGCCGTTCAGCTGCTCAGCACCGGACTTGGTGGTGGGCAGGAAGCCCTCCGCCTGCACCCACGGCACGTAGACATCGGCCGAGAAGTAGTAGTCGAAGAACTTGGTGATCGCTTCCTGCTTGCTGCCGTCGTTCTTGAAGGCCGCCAGGTGGTCGGCGACTCCGACGGTCAGCGGGCTGCCATCCTTGGTTGGGATCGGGACGATCTCGTAGTTGAGGTCGGGGTTGCCCTTCTCGATCTGGCCGACTGTCGGCGGGAGGCCGACCTGCATGCCGATCTTGCCCTGCACGAAGATGTCCATCAGCGGGCTGCGGTCGGTCGAACCGGCGTCTGCCTGGGTCGCGCCCGCATCGATCATCTTCTGGATCTGCTGGGCACCGGCCAGGTTTTCCGGGGTGTCGATGGCGATCTTGTCGGAATCGCCGAAGCTGCCGCCACCTCCCCAGAGCCAGACCGCAGCCTCGGCCTGTGCTTCCTCAGAGCCGAGCGGCATGCCGTAGCCGGCGACGCCGTTGCCGAGCGCGGAGACCTTCTTGGCGGATTCGAGCAGCTCGTCCCAGTTGGTCGGGACGGTCGCGCCGGCCTTCTCGAGCAGATCGGTGTTGACGAAGAGCGCGCGGGCGGAGGCGATCAGCGGCAGACCATATGCGGTGCCGTCAACGGAGGCGTTCTGGATGAAGGTGTCCTGGAAGTCGCTGTAGGTCTCGGCCGAGACGACGTCCTTGGTCGGGTAGAGCAGGTCGTCGGCCGCGAAACCGGCGAAGGGGCCACCGTTGTAGATGTCGGGGGCCTGGTTACCAGAGACCTTCGTCGTGATGACCGACTCGAGGTTGTCCCACGACTGCACCTCGAGCTTGACGGTGATGTCCGGGTTCGCGTCTTCGAATCCCGCGATGACGTCTTCCCAGAGGCCCTGGGTGCTGTCGGAGTAGCTGGGAACGAGCAGGTTGAGCGTGGTGCCCGAGCCGTCGCCGCTCGAAGAGCCGCCGCCGAAACCACACGATGCGAGCGTCAGCGTGGCAACGGTTGCTATCGCGACCGTTGCTCCGACGCGCAGAGACTTCTTCATAGTGCTTCCTCACTGTTGATTGGGATGCACCGCCGCGAAGGAGCCTCACGCGACAGTGCGTTCCGCCTGAAGGCCGCAATCGGGGCTGCCGAGTGGAGCTTCATGACGTTTTGATTGAGCAAACGATCAAGATCATTCACTTTCTGCTCATAATCATCACCCGAGACGTGTCCGCCGTCAAGCCTTAAACAAAATTGTTATCCGGAGTTTACAAAAAGGACTATGAATCAAATTTCAATCACACATCGCTTGGATCAATCGCTTGAATGATCGGAGTTCACGAGTTACAGTCATTAGTAATCATCACAGCGTCACCTTGAGCTGGCCGTGCGCGTGGACCCCCTCCCGCCACCAGATGAGTGAACCGCCCGCCCCGCGGGCACCGCCGCCCCGTGCGCAACGTCAAAGAGGAGAACGATGTCTGAGATCCAGAACACCCCAGCAACGCCGGAGCACATGGCTCTGGAGTTGGCTTCCCAGCCGGACGTCTGGGCGCAGGCCGCGGCACTCACCGCCGAGCAGGCCATGCTCCCCTCTGCCGGCCAGAAGGTGGCCATTGTCGGCTGCGGAACCTCGTGGTTCATGGCCCAGGCCTACGCCGAGCTGCGCGAAAGCGCGGGACTCGGCCTGACGGACGCCTACGCCGCATCCGAGGCGTTCGTTGACCGCGACTACGACGCGATCATCGCCCTCACCCGTTCGGGCACGACCACGGAGGTGCTCGAGCTCGTGGACGCGCAGCGTGGCAAGAAGCGCATCATCGGCATCGTCGGCGATGTCAACTCCCCGCTCGTGAACAATGTTGACGATCTGGTCAAGCTGCCGTTCGCCGACGAACAATCCGTCGTGCAGACGCGCTTCGCGACCACGGCCCTGGCCTTCCTGCGCGCCTCCCTCGGTGAGAACCTCGACCAGGCGATCCGCGACGCCCAGACCGCCGTCGACGTTCCGCTCGAGGACGCCCTGCTGAACGCCGAGCAGTACACGTTCCTTGGCCGCGGCTGGACGGTCGGACTCGCCCACGAGGCCGGACTCAAGATGCGCGAAGCCTCGCAGTCGTGGACGGAGTCGTACCCCGCGATGGAGTACCGTCATGGCCCGATCGCGATCGCCGCTCCTGGCCGCGTCACGTGGATGTTCGGCGACGCCCCCCAGGGCCTCGCCGCCGATGTCGCGCGCACGGGCGCGCACTTCGAGACCAGCTCCCTCGACCCGATGGCCGAGCTGATCCGCGCACAGCGGGTGGCTCTGATGCGCGCCCGAGCGAAGGGCCTCAACGCCGACGAGCCGCGCAACCTGACGCGCTCGGTCATCCTGGCCTAATGAACGAGTACAGCGCCTCACCCCTTCCCCTGGGGGAGGGGGAGGCGGTGCTCGCCTTCGATGTAGGCGGCACCGATATGAAATCGGCGCTGTTCACCGCCGAGGGCACGATGCTGGGCCTCACGCGCACACCGACGCCGCTCGGCGGCGCGGATACACCCGGCGCTGTGCTCGACACGGCGGAGCGACTGATGTCCGGCTATGCCGAGCGGTTCCCCGAGGTGACGCCGCGGTCAGCGGGGCTACTGGTTCCCGGGCTCGTCGACGACGTCAACGGCATCGGCGTCTTTTCCAGCAATCTCGGCTGGCGGGACGTGCCCTTCCGCGCGCTCGCCGAGGCTCGACTCGGCCTGCCGGTGGCGTTCAGCCACGACGTACGCGGGGCCGGAGAAGCGGAATTCCGGCTCGGTGCCGCTCGGGGCGCGCGGGACGCCGCCGTGCTCGTGATCGGCACCGGCATCGCCGGAGCATTCTTCGTCGACGGCCGACCTCACCTCGCGGGTGGCTACGCCGGTGAGATCGGGCACTCGGTTGTGGAGCCGGACGGCCCGGCCTGCCCATGCGGCGGCGCCGGGCACCTCGAGATGCTCGCCTCGGCCGGCGCCATCGCGCGCCGCTACGCCGAGCGGAGCGGGGAGGAACCGGCCGGGGCGCGGGACGTGCTGCTGCGAGCCGAGGCCGGCGACACGACCGCACAGGCGGTCTGGGCCGAGGCGGTGCGCGCGCTCGCCCTTGGCATCGGCCAGGTGGTCACCCTCATGGCGCCCGAGGTCGTCGTGCTCGGCGGCGGGCTCGCCCAGGCCGGGCCGGCCCTGTTCGAGCCGCTGCACCGTGAGCTCGACACCATGCTCACCTTTCAGAGGCGCCCGCGGCTCGTTCCGGCACAGATCGGCGAGGATGCCGGCCTGATCGGCGCAGCGCTCCGCGCCCGCGACCTCCTCTCCGCCGAAAGCACGGGTACAGCGCAATGATCCTCACCGTTACCCCCAACCCCGCGCTCGACCTGACGTGGCGGGTCGATCGAATCGAGCCCGGCGCCACCCACCGAGTACCGAGTGGGATGGGACGCGCAGGTGGCAAGGGGCTCAACGTTGCCCGCGTCGCCCACCAGCAGGGCCATTCGGTGCTGGCTATTGCCACGGCCGGTGGCTCTGCCGGGGCGGAGCTCCAGCGCGAGCTCGTCGAAAGCGGACTCCCGCACCTGCTCGTCCCCGTCGGCGCCAGCACACGACGCTCGATCGCGCTCTACGATGCGGCGAAAGACGAGACGAGCATCTTCAACGAGTTCGGCGAGGCGCTGGGCGAGACGGAATGGCGAGACCTGCTGGACGCAATCGGCGCGGCCCTCGCGCAGGCGAGCTGCCTGGTCGGCTCAGGCAG
>JBDTAA010000049.1:0-12048 GCA_039924805.1 Cryobacterium sp. | reverse complement strand
TCACGAAGACCAGGGGAAGGGATTTTCCGACGATCCCGATCAGGCCCTGACCGTTGCCCGACATCGCCAGGGTCGGGCCGATCGTGGCGAGGGAGAGTGCGACGGCAGCCCAGAGTGGCAGGCGTCGTTTCGTTGTCTTCGGTACAGATGGGGCGGATGCCATGACTATCTCCAATGCAGAGGTGAGTGAGTGGTTAGGAAGACCAGGCGAAACGGAGGGCTTGTGCGATTTCTTCGGCGCTTTGACCGGCAAACTTCTTTTCTTCGTGCCGCCGCACGGCGATGAGGCCCTCGACGATGTCGTGCCCGAGTATCTTGGCGGCGAGCGTCGAGCCTTCGAGGGCGTCGAGGATTGAGGACTGGTCGACGGCCAGGGCGAGTTCCGCGTGTCTCGGGTCGTCCTCCGGGTTGGTCGAGACTTCGGGCGGAAGTGGAAGGTTCGCGTCGATTCCGTTCAGCGCGGAGCCAAGCAGCGCTGCGGCGGCGAGATAGATGTTCGCACTCGGGTCGACGATCTTGAGCTCGACGTTTGCGCCGCGCGGGTTTCCGTGGGTGCCGGCCAGGAATCGAACTGCGGCTTCGCGGTTTTCGAGTCCCCAGCAGGCCGATGCTCCCGACCAGGCTCCCGGCTTCAGCCGTTGGGCGGAGACCGCAGAGCCCGCGTAGACGCCGAGCAGTTCAGGCAGGGCCTGCAGGATGCCACCGATCGCGGCGCCTCCTTCGGAAGTGATGCCGTGCGGCCCATTGCCGTCGGCGAAAAGGGCGTGGCCGTCGCGACTGAGTGAGAGGTGGAGGTGCGCACCGTTGCCCGAGCCGTCCGCCCACGGCAGCGGCGAGAATGAGACGGCCATGTTGTGGCGAGCAGCGACGATTCCGATCAGGATGCGCGTGAGGATGCTGGCATCCGCCATCTCCACGGGTGAGGCCGGCGCGAGCGATACTTCAAACTGGTCGACGCCGTATTCGGCATGGATCTGTTCCGGCCACACCCCGGCCTTTTCCAGCGTGTCGGTCAGGTCGACCAGGAAGCTCCGGTGCTCGACGACGCCCTTCATCCCATAGGCGGACCATCCATTCTTCGGAAGACGCTCACCGGCGAGCGTGGTGAGCGTGAACTCGAGTTCGGTGCCCATCAGTGTCGCCAGCCCGGCAGCCGCAGCCTCGGCCACGAGCGTGGTGAGCCGCCCACGCGCACAATGCGTCGACCACGTTCCGTCCTGATTGACGAAATCGGTGGGGCCCCACGCGAGGCCCGCATCGATCGTGCGCACGGCGCGAGCGTCGAGGCGCAGACGAAGATCGCCGGTGACACCGATCGACGATGTGAAGGCAATGCCGTTGTCGACGCAGAAGACGACCCACGACGGTGATGCGCCCATGCCGGATTCGTGAAAGCTGGCGAGCCGACGTATCGGAACGCCCTTGCTGCGGGTTACTCCGGCGAAATCCAGCGCCGTTCCCATCAGCAAGGACACGCCTGCGTCTTCCAGGCTGAGGGTGAGCGCTTCGAGCTCCTCATGCGAGGTGCCCTCGGTGGGAATTGTCACAGTATTTCTCTTTCGTCCGTACGTCGTTGTTGGACCATCATGAGGTATAAATGTTTCAGAACCATTACATTACGTCAAGATGTTGTTTTTGTTTCTTTTATTCGCTCGGAGGAAATCCTATGTGCCGACTCTTCGCCTTCGTGGCTCCCCAATCGTCGGCGGTGGACCGCGAACTCGGTATTCGTGGCATTGACAGTTTCCTCTCACTCGCCCGACTGCACGGCGACGGATGGGGTTGGTCCGGCGTTCAGGAGCCGGGCGACGCCCCATCCGTTCACACGTCGGTGGCTTCCGCGGCCGAGGACCCCGCGTTCGGCACGATCCTCGCCGCCGACTCGCGTGCCTCGATGGTGCACCTCCGCTGGGCGACTCTGGGTCTGGAGGTGGAGGCGGACAATACGCATCCGTTCCTGGTCGACGGAATCTCCTTCGGACACAACGGTTCGTTGAAGCCGATGGAGCGAATCAAGGCGATTCTTTCGAGCGAGAGCCTTGCGGCGATGGTCGGGCAGACCGACAGCGAAATGTATTTCTCCCTCATCCGTGAGAAAAGAGAGAGCGGCCTGGATCTGCCGGCGGCCACGCTGGCGGCCGCGAGCGAACTTCGCCGGGCGTTTCCCTCGGCCAGCCTCAACGCGATCCTGCTCACCGCAGATGAGCTCATCGTCGTTCACGCCAACTCCAACGCCCAGGGTGGGCTATCGGCGGAGGACCTCGCCGAGATGGTGCAGCTCAACCTGCCCGACGAGCATGTCGAGGATTACTTTGCACTCCGTTGGCTGCGCAAGCCCGACGGCACGATTCTGGTGGGCTCCACTGGCGTGGCGGAGCCCGACTGGGCGTCGCTTCCGACCGAATCCGTCATCACCATTCGCCTCGCAAGCGGGAACGCGACACACGCGCCGCTCCTGACAGACTAGGGCCGTGAACGAAATACCCGTCAGTGTCGCAGACCAAGTCGCCGCCGAGCTCGGCGCCCTCAGCCGCGCCGAACGCCAGGTCGGGCGGGTCCTCCTGGCCGACTACCCGAGCGCGGGCCTGTCGACGGTGGCGGGGCTGGCCCGGCAAGCGAGGGTCAGCCCACCGACGGTGTTGCGATTTGCCCAGAGCCTTGGCTTCACCGGATTTGCCGACCTGCAGAAGGCGCTTCGCCACGAACTGACGCTCCAATCCTCCGGGCCGCTGATTCGGCTGAGCGACTCGGCGGAGAGCGGCTCAGCTCGCGAAATCGTGCTGAGGCACAGCCGCGCGCAGGCGGACCGCGCCGTCGAGTCGCTCGTGCGGATCCCGGAAGCATCCTACGACTCCGCTGTCGCACTCCTGGCCGATCCCTCGAAGCGCATCGTGCTCACCGGTGGTCGGTTCTCCTATCTGATCGCCTCACACCTCGGGCTCCACCTTGAGCAATTGAGATCCGGGGTCAGCGTCCTCGAAGACCCGCTGGGGCGGGACCTGGGAACCGTGGTGGATCTGAACCACCGTGACGTTCTCGTGCTGATTGATTTTCATCGATACCAGCGCAGCGCCATGGAACTCGCCGTGTCAGCGCAACGCAGAGGGGCGACGATCATCCTCGTCACCGACAGCGTCAGCTGCCCGATCGCTCCGCGGGCGGATGTCGTGCTCGACGTCACGAGCGTGACCGATCAGGCCTTCCAGAGCATGACCGCAGCCTTCATGTTGTCCGAGCAGCTTCTTCATCTGGTCGTCGAACGCATCGGGGCGTCGGCCCACACCCGCCTTGCCCTGTGGGACCGGTACCGCGACCACGAAGTTCTCCCGTAGCGTTCCTGGCTCCGCTACTCGACGAAGACGCCCGCCAGCGTCTTCTTGCCGCGTCGCAGAACGGCGACGCCGCTGGGCAGAACGGCGCCTTCGATCGTCTCGGAATCGCTCAGAACCTTGACGTTGTTGAGGTAGACCCCGCCCTGGCTGATCGCCCGCCTCGCCTCACCGAGGCTGGCCGAGAGTTCGGTGTCGACCAGGAGCTGCACGATGGACGCGTGCGGGGCCGTTGTCGTGTTCGGAAGTTCGCGCAGCGCCGCCTCCAGCGTCTCGGGGTCGAGCTCGGCGAGGTCACCCTGGCCGAACAGCGCCTGGGTGGCGAGGATGGCGGCATCCGTTGCCCGCGCCCCGTGCACCAGCGTCGTCACCTCGAGGGCGAGCGTGCGCTGGGCCGCGCGCCGGAACGGTTCCGACGCGACCGCCTCTTCGAGAGCCTCGATCTCGGCCCGGGTGAGGAACGTGAAGACCTTGAGGCGCGAGATCACGTCGGCGTCGTCGGTGTTGAGCCAGAACTGGTACAGCGCGTACGGGCTGGTGAGCGTGGGATCGAGCCAGACGGCGTTGCCCTCGCTCTTGCCGAACTTGGTTCCGTCGGTGTTCGTGATGAGCGGCGTGCCGATGGCGTGCACACCCACTCCCTCTGCGCGGTGGATGAGGTCGGTGCCGCTGGTGAGGTTGCCCCACTGGTCGCTCCCCCCGGTCTGCAGCACGCAGCCGTAGCTGCGGTAGAGCTCGAGGAAGTCCATCCCCTGCAGGATCTGGTAGCTGAACTCGGTGTAGCTGATGCCGGCATCCGAATTGAGGCGGGCGCTGACGGCATCCTTCTTGAGCATCGTTCCGACGCGGTAGTACTTGCCGACGTCGCGCAGGAAGTCGATGACTCCCATCGGCTCTGTCCAGTCGAGGTTATTGACGAGGGTCATGGCGTTGTCGCCCTCGGAGCTCAGGAACCGGGAGACCTGGCTCTGGAGGTAGCCGACCCACTCGCCGATGACGTCCCGGGTCTGGAGGGTGCGCTCCGCCTGGGGGCGGGGATCGCCGATCAGGCCGGTGGACCCGCCGACCAGGCCGAGCGGCCGGTGGCCGGCGAGCTGGAGGCGGCGCATGAGCAGCAGCTGCACGAGGTTGCCCAGGTGCAGGCTCGCGGCGGTCGGGTCGAAGCCGCAGTAGTAGGTGATCGGCTCGCCACTGAGAAGAGCGCGGAGTTCGGACTCATCGGTGGAGACGTGCACGAGGCCGCGCCAGTTGATTTCCTCCCACACTGAGTCGAAGGATGGATCGTTGGCCTGCTGGCGGAGGATTGTGGGGTCTGACACCCAGCCAGATTACCAGCGCGGCGCGCCTGCCCTCCCTGCCTGCGTCTATGGCGCGCCCGGGCCGGGACATTAAGCCCTTCGGGTGAAGAAGTCTTGATTTAGCCTTGAGCCTTCACTAGGCTTACTTCAGGATGGAGACTTAACCATGTTCGTGATTACCGCAGACCAGATAGACAGCCGCAACGACCGGGATCGAGCGAGCGAGATGATCGCCGGGCTGAACGCCGAGTTCGGTGAGGCGTTGCCGCTGCCGCCCGACCAGACCTCCGGCGATGAGATCCAGCTGATGACGGCGGATGCCGCCTCGGCGCTGGGCGTCGTCCTCGCACTGCACCGATCCGGCCATTGGAGCATCGGCCTCGGTGTCGGCGACGTTCGCACTCCCCTGCCCGACTCCACCAGGCAGTCATCCGGCGGCGCGTTCGTGGCGGCGCGGGGCGCGGTGACCCGGGCCAAGCGAAGCGAGGCACGATTCGCCCTCGACCACGCGGGAGAGGCCGAGGGCCGGACGGCCCACCCGGACGACCACGAACTCACCGGCGAGGAGGTCGAGGCCCTCATCACCGTGCTGCTGCTCGCGCGGCAGCGTCGCACGGACGAGGGTTGGGAGGCGGTCGAGCTGCTTCAACAGGGCCTCCCCCAGGTCAAGATCGCCGCCACCCTGGGGATATCGACCGCCGCGGTCAGCCAGCGGGTTAAGAGCGCCCAGTGGAGGGTCGAGGAGTCGGTGCGGCCCGCACTCGTTAGGCTTCTACACAACCTCGACCGGACCACGACCGAAACGGAGCCGTCCGAATGACGTCGCTGACCAACGTGCTGATCATCCTCTACTGGCTCTTCCTCCTGCTGCTGACCACCGGAGCCCTCGCCGGCTCGGTGCTCGCCTTCCGGCTGCAGCATCGCGTCTACGCCATCTGGTCGGCGGGCGCCCTTGCCGCGGCCCTGCTGGTGGCCGCCGTGCCGATGCCGAACGGGCCGAGCGTGTTCGGCATCGTGCTCGGCATGATCGCGGTCGGGCTCTCCGCGATCGGCGGTGGCCCTATCGCGGTGCTCATCCTCGGGTTGGCCACGAAGAACACCGTGCCGCAGGGCGCCCACGGCGGGATCCTGGTCGAGGACGGGGCCGCGGAAGACACCGTTACCACCTCCGGCGTGCACGAGGTGCTGCGCGGCGGGCTGACCATCGGCATCCTGGAGCGAGTGGCCGTGACCGGTGCGATTCTCGCAGGCTTCCCGGAGGCCCTCGCCGTGGTCGTCGCGATCAAGGGCGTCGGCCGCTTCACCGAATTGGCGGCCGCCGAGGCCAGGGAGCGGTTCATCATCGGCACGTTCGCCAGCCTGATCTGGGCCTGCGCCTGCGCCGCCCTCGTGCGCCTCGCCATCAGCTAACCCCGCCTCTCATCCCCCCTCCACCTCCCCGCGAGAACGCAGTCGTGGTCGCTAAGACGCGCTCATGACGACCACGACTGCGGTTTCGCGGAAGGGGGCGTGGGGGTAGGGGGCCTATTGCGTCGGGCGCGGGGCGGCCGGCCGGTAGGGCGAGACGGATGCCTCGTCGGGCATCCAGTACCGCCAGGGGAATCCGGCCCCGCCGCCGTCGCCGCGCACGCCCGTGCGCGGACCGGTGAGGTACTCCGCGGGTTCGGCCGGCAGGCTGAGCTCAAACGGCGGCAGGGAGAGGTCGATTCCGTCGTCGCTGAGGCCGATGCCCAGCGCAACGGTCAGCCGCGCCGGCCCCCTGGCGAGGTCGCGGTCGCTCGCCGCCGACGTGCGCCGGAGCCTGGCCTCCGCAATCCCGGTGACGATTTCGCCGCCACGGAGCAGAACCGCCGACGCCTCGCCGTCCGGTGAGCAGACGACGTTCGCGCAGACGTGCATCCCGTAGGTGAAGTAGGCGTATAACCGGCCGGGAGGGCCGAACATGCTGGTGTTGCGCCGGGTCTGGCCGCGGAAGGCGTGCGACCCGGGGTCCACCCCGCCGCCGAGGTACGCCTCCACCTCCGTGATGCGCAGGGAGACTCCGGCGTGCGTTAGCACCGCGCCCAGCAGGAGCGGCGCGACCTGGGTCGCTGGCCGCTCGAGCAGGGCGCGGTCGAAGCTCATTTCAGCAGTGGCGCAGCCAAACTGCGCACGCGGGCCACGAGTGCCGCCCGTTGTTCGGCGACGCGCACGGGTGCGGTGCCGCCCTGGCCGTCGCGGCCCTCCACCGACCCGCGGATGCTGAGCACGTCGCGCACCTCGGGGGTCAGGTGCGGTGAAATCGAGAGGAGCGCCTCGTCGTCGACCTCGTGCAGTTCGAGGCCGCGTTCCTCGGCGTACTTCACCATGGAGCCGGTGATTTCGTGGGCATCGCGGAAGGTGACGTGACGCTTAACCAGCCATTCGGCGACATCCGTGGCCAGGGAGTAGCCCTGCGGGGCGAGCTCGGCCATCCGTTCGGTGTGGAAGGTCAGCGTGGCGATCATGCCGGTGAAGGCCGGCATGAGCACCTCGAGGGTCTCGATCGAGTCGAAGACCGGTTCCTTGTCTTCCTGCAGATCGCGGGTATACGCGAGCGGCAGCCCCTTGAGCGTGGTGAGCAGGCCGGTCAGGTTGCCGATCAGTCGCCCCGATTTGCCGCGCGCGAGCTCGGCGATGTCGGGGTTCTTCTTCTGCGGCATGATCGACGACCCGGTGGAGTAAGCGTCGTCGAGGGTGACGAAGCCGAACTCCTTCGTGTTCCAGAGGATGATCTCCTCGGCAAGGCGGGACAGGTCGATTCCGATCTGGGCCGTGATGTACGCGAACTCGGCCACCAGGTCGCGGCTGGCTGTGCCGTCGATCGAGTTCAGGGCGACGCCGCCGAAGCCGAGGTCGGTGGCGATCAGGCGAGCGTCGAGGCCGAGCGTGCTACCGGCCAGGGCCCCACCGCCGTAGGGCGAGAAATCGGCGCGCTTGTTCCAGTCAGCGAACCGCTCCAGGTCGCGAACGAGCGGCCAGCAGTGCGCGAACAGGTGGTGGGCGAGCAGCACGGGCTGAGCGTGCTGCAGGTGCGTGCGGCCGGGCATGATCGCGTCCTCGTTGGCCTCGGCCTGCGACGCGAGGGCGTCGATCAGGTCGATGAGGAGGTCGGAGATCATGGCCGAACGGTCGCGCAGCAGCATCCGCACCAGCGTGGCAACCTGGTCGTTGCGGCTGCGGCCGGCGCGGAGCTTGCCGCCGACCTCGGCGCCGACGATGTCGATCAGGCCACGTTCGAGGGCGGAGTGCACGTCTTCGTCGGTGTCGGCCGGCGTGAACCGGCCCGCGACGACGGCGCTCTCCAACTCGTCAAGGCCGGCGACCATGGCCGCGAGCTCATCGGCGGTCAGGTAGCCGGCCGCCGCCAGCGCGCGGGCGTGCGCCCGAGAACCGCGGATGTCGTACTCGGCGAGCTGCCAGTCAAAATGCGTCGACTTGCTCAGCCGAGCCAGCTCGGGCGACGGCCCCCCGGCGAAGCGGCCACCCCACAGGGCGCCGGCTTCCCCGGCGCGGCTTGCGCCGCTCGTGCCCTTGCCGCTGATGCCGCCCTTGTCGCGCTTCACGCCTGACACGCCGGTGACCTACTTGCCGGCGAGGTCGCGGCGAGCCGAGATCTTGCTCGGCAGCGACCACAGCTCGATGAATCCCTTGGCCATTGATTGGTCGAACGTATCGCCGGTGTCGTAGGTGGCGAGGTTGAAGTCGTAGAGGCTCTGCGTCGACTTGCGCCCGGTGACGACGGCGGTGCCGGCGTGCATCTTGAGCCGGATGTCGCCGGTGACGTGCTTCTGCGTCTCGTCGATGAACACGTCGAGCGCGCGCTTGAGTCCCGAGAACCAGAGTCCGTCGTAAACGAGCTCCGCCCACTTGGACTCGACCGTGCGCTTGTAGCGGGCCAGGTCGCGTTCGATGGTCATGTTTTCGAGCTCTTCGTGCGCGGCGATCAGGGCGATGCCGGCCGGGGCCTCGTACACCTCGCGGCTCTTGATGCCGACGAGACGGTCCTCGACGATGTCGATGCGTCCGACGCCCTGGCTTCCGGCGTGCATGTTCA
The DNA here is from genome assembly GCA_039924805.1 of Cryobacterium sp. Classification (GTDB taxonomy): domain Bacteria; phylum Actinomycetota; class Actinomycetes; order Actinomycetales; family Microbacteriaceae; genus Cryobacterium. The sequence continues at coordinate 3,346 of JBDTAA010000049.1, read as the reverse complement.
TTAGCTCGATGGCCTGCAGCGGCGTGACGGGAACGCCGTCGATCGCGACGGGAATGCCCTGGTCGAAGCTGATGACGACCTCGATCGGCTCGCGGGTGACGGCCGGGTCCTCCGTGTACGTGTAGAGGTCCTCGATCGGCGCGTTCCACGGGTCTTCGAGGAAGCCGGTCTCGACCGCACGGCCGTAGACGTTCTGGTCGATCGAGTACGGGCTCTTCTTCGACTGCGCGATCGGCAGGTCGTGCAGGGCCGCGTATTCGATGGCCTTGTCGCGGGTCAGCGCGAAGTCGCGAACGGGAGCGAGGGAGGTGAGCTCCGGTGCGAGGGCGGCGACGGCCGCTTCGAACCGGACCTGGTCGTTGCCCTTGCCGGTGCAGCCGTGCGCGACGCTGTTCGCGCCGAGCTCCTTCGCTGTGGAGGCGAGGTATTTGGCGATGAGGGGGCGGCTGAGCGCCGAGACCAGCGGGTAACGCTTCTGGTAGAGCGCGTTGGCCTTGAGCGCCGGCATGACGTAGTCGGTCGCGAATTCTTCCTTCGCGTCGACGACGATCGACTCGACGGCGCCGCAGTCCAGCGCTCGCTGGCGGATCACGTCCATGTCTTCGCCGCTCTGTCCGACGTCGATTGCGAGGGCGACGACCTCTTTACCGGTCGCATCCTTCAGCCATCCGATGCCGACGGAGGTGTCTAGACCTCCCGAGTATGCGAGCACAACGCGTTCTGCCATGTGGTTCTCCTCAATCCGTGATCAACCTCGAGTTTACGGGTTCGCGACGGTCGGCCCTGCCGAGCCCCCGTTCGCGGCATCCGTTGACTGCATCCGTTCGCGCTGGTGGGGGCGCGGGGGCGGGGCTAGGCGGCGTTTTGGGCGAGAAGCCAGACGAGGAGGGCCTTTTGCGCGTGCAGACGGTTCTCCGCCTCGTCCCAGATGATGCTCTGGGCGCCGTCGATGACATCGGCGGTGACCTCGAACCCTCGGTCGGCCGGCAGGCAGTGCATGAAGTGCGCGTCCGCCTTGGCGAGGGCCATCATCGCCGCGTCGACGCGGTAGTCACCGAAGACGGCGAGGCGGTCTGCCTTCTCTTCTTCCTTGCCCATCGACACCCAGGTGTCGGTGACGACGACGTCGACGCCGACGACGGCCTCGCGCGGGTCGGTGTGCAGCGAGACGGATCCGCCGGTGCGGGCGGCGATGGCGGCGGCATCCGCCACGACCTGCGCGCCCGGGGTGTACTCGGCGGGCGACGCGACGCGCACGTGCATGCCCGCGGTGGCCCCGGCAAGCAGGTAGGACTGGGCCATGTTGCTGGCGCCGTCGCCGAGGAACGCGATCTGGAGTCCGGCGAGGTCGCCGCGGTGTTCGCGGATCGTGAGCAGGTCCGCGAGCAGCTGGCACGGGTGGAAGTCGTCGGAGAGCGCGTTGACGACGGGCACCGTCGTGCCCTTGGCCATCTCTTCGAGGCCGGCCTGGCCGTAGGTGCGCCAAACGATCGCGGCGACCTGGCGTTCAAGAACGCGCGCGGTGTCGGATGCGGTTTCCTTGCCGCCGAGCTGGCTGTTGGCGGTGCTGATGATCAGCGGACTGCCGCCGAGGTCGGCAATGCCCACGGCGAACGACACCCTGGTGCGCGTGGAGGACTTGTCGAAGATGACGGCCACGGTCTGCGGGCCGGCCAGGGGCTTCACTGCGAATCGCTCTCGCTTCAGTTCCAGGGCTCGGTCGAGGATGTCCGCCTGTTCGGCCGGAGAAATGTCGTCGTCGCGCAGGAAATGGCGGGTCACGGTGTCACTTTCGCTGATGGTGCGGATAGCGGGTGGGAAACCTCAACTCTAGATGCTGGCCAGTGCCCGCCCGAATCGAATCTCGAAATCGGCCAGTTCGGCGTCTCCGACGATCAGCGGCGGCGCGAGCCGGATGCTCAGTTCGTTGGCGGCGTTCACGATCAGTCCGTGGTCGAAGGCCGCGGCGGCCAGCCGCAGGGCGACCGGCTCGGTGAGCCCGATGCCGAGCAGCAGGCCCCGGCCGCGCACCTCCGCGATGAGCGGCGAGTCGAGGCGGGCGATGATCTCCCGGACTTCGTTCCCACGACGGGCGGCGTTGGCGACGAGGCCGTCGTTCTCGATCACGCCGAGCACGGCGTTGGCGGTCGCCGTGACGAGCGGGTTGCCGCCGTAGGTCGAGCCGTGCTGGCCGCGGGTGAACAGCTCGGATGCGGCCCCGAAGGTGACCAGCGCGCCGATCGGCACCCCGCCGCCCATCCCCTTGGCCAGGGTCACGGCGTCGGGCAGGATGCCGTCCTGCTCGTAGGCGAACCAGGTTCCGGTGCGGCCGACTCCGGTCTGGATCTCGTCGAGGATTAGCAGCACGCCGTGCTCGGTGCACAGCTCACGGGCGCGGCGGAGGAATCCGGCCGGCAGCTCGAGAACGCCGGCCTCGCCCTTCAGCGGCTCCAGGAAGAGCGCGGCGACGGTGCCGTCGAGCGAGGCCTCGAGCGCGTCGATGGTGGTGTCGATGTGCTCGACACCGCCCGGGACTGGCTCGAACGGGTCGCGCATCTGCGGTTTGCCGGTTAGGGCGAGCGCCCCCATGGTGCGCCCGTGGAACGAGTCGTGCAGCGCGAGGATACGGCGCCTGCCGTGCCCGCGCGTGTTCAGCCTGGCCAGCTTGAAAGCCGCCTCGTTGGCCTCGGCGCCCGAGTTGCAGAAGTAGACGCGTCCGCGCTCGCCCGCGCCGGTCAGTCGTTGCAGACGTTCGGCGAGCTCCAGCTGGGGCGGCGTAGCGAAGTAGTTGGACACGTGGGCGAGCGTGGAGATCTGCTCGGTGACCGACGCGACCATGGCCGGATGCGCGTGGCCGAGCGCGTTGACGGCGATGCCGGCGAGGAAGTCGAGGTACTTCGTGCCCTTGTCGTCCCAGACGTAGCATCCCTCACCGCGAACGAGCAGCGCCAGCGGCGTGGCGAGGGTGCCCATCATGGAGTCGCCGAAACGGTCCTGCCAGGTGCGGGCTTCCTGCGCCGGGTCGGTCTTGCTCATGCGGGAACCACCTCCGTGCCGATGCCCTCGGTCGTGAAGACCTCGAGCAGGATCGAGTGGGCAAGCCGCCCGTCGATGATCGCCGCCTTCGCGACGCCGCCCTCGACGGCGTCGAGACAGGCCGTCATCTTCGGGATCATGCCCGACTCGAGGCTGGGCAGCAGGCCGCGGAGCGAGACGGTATCGATCTCGGTGACGAGCGAATGACGGTTCGGCCAGTCGCTGTAGAGGCCGGCGACATCGGTGAGGATGACGAGTTTGGCCGCGCCGAGCGCGATCGCGAGGGCCGCTGCGGCAGCGTCGGCGTTGA
>JBDTAA010000048.1:0-8379 GCA_039924805.1 Cryobacterium sp. | reverse complement strand
CGGGCCCAGGTCGACGACCTGACGAGCATCGTTTCGGGCGAGTTCGGCCGCACCACGTCGGGCCCCGTGCGGAGCCTCCTCGAAAACGACATCGTCAAACGGGCAGAGAAGAAGTCGGCGCTGGAGCAGCGCCGCAACGACCGGTCAATGGTCGCGATCTGGCGGGTCAATCTGCTGCACCGAGAAGACGACCGTGGCGCGCTCACCTGCATCTGTGGGCTGTCCCTCGCCCGGTGTGAAGTGTGGAAGGCCATCGAACCGGTTCGCCAGCCGATGCTCGACTGGGAGACAAAGAACATCGCCCTGCTTCGACAGGGACAGCGGCACGCCCTGCCCGACGACCACCCCGAGGTCGTCGCCGCCCGGAAGTGAGTCCCGGATTGGAAGCCGTTTCTCGAACGGCAGTGCGGGCATGCCCTAGAGGACTCCACCCGATCGTGCGATTGTCGACAGCGTTCATACCACCACGCAGTTCCGACGAAGGAGACCGACATGTTCACCAAATCCGACGCCTTCAGTTCGTTCTCCGTTGACGACATTGACGCGGCGAAACGCTTCTACGGCGAGACCCTCGGCCTCGAGGTTCGGGACGGGATGATGGGCAACCTCGACATTCGACTCGGCAACGGCGCTCGAGCCTTCGTCTACGTGAAGCCCGACCACCAGCCGGCCACGTTCACGGTGCTCAACTTCGTGACTGGCGACGTCGAGAAGAGTGTCGATGATCTCAACGCGCGCGGGGTGGCCACGAAGATCTACGACGACAGCGGACTGCCCGACATGCCGCCCAACGACGAGAAGGGCATCATGCGCGACGAGAACAACAGGGCCGGGATCGCCTGGTTCAAGGACCCGGCGGGCAACGTGCTCGCCGTGGTTGCGGAATCCTTTTCCGGCTAGGGGGACACAGCCGAGACCGCGGTGTGTCTGCGAGGCTATGGGCATGACCGACTCGAATCCGAAAGCAGACCTCATTCGTTACCTCCAGGCGGGTCGAGAGGCCCTGTTGTGGAAGCTTGACGGACTCACCGAGTACGACATCCGTCGCCCCCTCGTGCCCACCGGCACCAATCTGTTGGGGCTCGTCAAGCACGTGGCCAGTGTCGAGGCCGGCTATTTCGGGGACACCTTCGCCCGGCCGTTCGGCGAGGCCATGCCGTGGCTGGACGACGCCGAACCCAACGCGGACATGTGGGCCACCCTCGAGGAGTCGCGGGAGTCGATCGTCGCCCTGTACCGCCGCGTCTGGGCGCACTCCGACGTGACCATTGGCGAACTGTCGCTGGATGCGATCGGCCGCGTGCCGTGGTGGCCGGATGATCGGAGCGAGGTCACGCTGCACCGAATCCTGCTGCACATGATCGCCGAAACCCACCGGCATGCCGGGCACGCCGACATCGTCAGGGAGCTGATCGACGGGGCCGCCGGGCTGCGAGAAGACAACGACAATATGGCAGCGCGGGACCGGGCCTGGTGGGCCGCCTACCGAGACAAACTGGAGAGAACAGCCCAGGAAGCCGGCGACGGACGGAGCCAGTGATGATCGACGCGAGCTGACCGCAGTTTCAGGGCAGGAGGCTGATTCAGGGGAGGCCGAGCAGGCGAAGCCCGGCCGCTGCCGCCGCCCCGGCGACCACCACGAGCAGGAACGGCGCCCGCAGCCAGAGCGCGATCGCCGCTGCCACGAGGGCCCCGAGCCGGGAGTCGAGCACCAGGTGCTGGCCGGTCGACACCGTGTTGGCGACCGTCAGGGCTGCCAGGAGCCCAATGGTGAGGGTGCCGGCCACGCGCGCGACCCGCGCGTTCGTGAGCCACTTGCGCGGCACAAGGTAGCCGAGCAGCTTCGTGAGGAACGCGACGACACACGCCACGATGATCCAGAACCACAGGGTCACGACCGCGGCCTCCGGCCGCTGGAATCGGTGCTGGAATCGGCGCCGGGATACGGGTCGACGTCGGGCTCCAGGCCCTCGCCCTCCGGCCCCTGCCGGTAGCCGAACCAGCCGATGGCCCCGGCGACGGCGGCCGCCACCAGGATGGGAACCCCCGGCGGCACGGCGGGCACGGCAAGAACGGTGGCCAGCGCGCACACCGCGGCCGTGGCCCCAGCCTCCCGCGACCGCAACCGTGGCCACAACAGCCCGAGGAACGCCGCGACGGCGGCCCCGTCCAGGCCCCACTGCTTCGGGTCGCCGAGCGCATCGCCGGCGAGCGCACCGACGAGGGTGAACACGTTCCACAGCACGAAGATGCCGAGCCCCGCCACCCAGAAGCCGCGCTTCTGTTCAACCGGGTCGGACTGCCCGGTGCTCGTGGCAAGCGATTCGTCGATGGTCACCTGGGCGGAGGCGAGACGAAGCCAACCCCTCGGGTGGAGAAGCGCATTCAGCTGCATCCCGTACACGGCGTTCCGGATGCCGAGGAGCGCCGCCGCGCTCGCCGCGGCGACCGGGCTGCCGCCGCCGCCGATCACCCCGATGAACGCGAACTGGGATCCCCCGGAGAAGAGCAGCAGGCTCAGCACGGCGGTCTGCCAGACATCCAGCCCGGATGCCACGGACAACGCGCCGAACGAGATTCCGTAGAGCCCCGTCGCCACCGCGATCGACAGGCCGACCCTGGCCCCAGGGGATTCGCGAAGAGTGGTCGGCACCGCACAATGCTATGCCGCAGACCGGGCCGACCGGGCCGCGCGGGCACGCTGCGGGTAGGCCCGGAGTGAGGGGTCAGGGATGGCGGATCCCTCTGCCCTCAAGCATGGCGCGGTAGCCCTCGCGATAGCTCGGGTAAGTGAAGCTGAATCCCGTGTCGAGCAGGCGTTGGTTGCGCAGGCGTTTGTCACCGCCGCGCTCACTGTTGGTCTCCACGACCGTCGGTGCAGGCAGGCCGAGCTCACCGGCCAGAAAATTCACCACGTCAACGCCGACGACCGGGGCGCTGTCCACGCCAATGTAGAGCGGCGCCGGCGGTTCTGCGCGCTGCATCAGGTGCACGATCGCGGCGGCCGCATCGTCACGATGGATGCGGTTGGTGTGCCGTGACAGGGCCGACACGGTGGTGCGTCCCTCGCGCACCTGCGTGATCAGGCGCTCCCTGCCGGGTCCGTAGATGCCCGCCAATCGCAGCACGACCGCCCCAGGAATACGTGCGTGCAGCATCCGTTCGGCCTCCAGCAGGATGGCGTCGGTTCCAGGTTTTGGGTTCGCCGGCGTCTGCTCGTCCACCCAGCTGCCGTCGTTCACGTCGTAGACGGCCGTCGATGACACCAGCAGCACGCGCCGCGGGGTGACCCGGTCCTCGTCGAGGGAGTCGAGGACGTTGCGCAGCCCGTTGACGTAGGCCGCCGTGTACGCCTCCGGCGTTGGACTGCCGGCGGCGAGCGCCACGATGACGATCTCGGTGCCCGGCGGCACGACCGGCTTCTCCAGGCTGAGGTCGATCGACATCCCGGAGATGGCCGGGGGCAGCCGCGCGGCGTTGCGGCGCAGGCCCACTACGTCGTGCCCGAGTTCCACGAAGCGCAGGCCGACCTCGGTGCCGAGGTCACCGCATCCAGCAATGAGTACGGTCATATCTCTCCTCGGGCCGCCCGGGTCTCGCGCGCCTGGCGAGAAGCGGCGACGCGGCCGCAAGGACGTACGCTCAGTGTATGAGCCTGCTGCGCCCCGCCAAACCGTCGGACATCCCCGAAATCCTCCGGCTCGTTGTTGAACTGGCCGTGTACGAGAAGGAACCAGACGCGGTCGCTGCGACCGAGGACGGCTTCCGGTCGGCGCTGTTCGGCCAGAACCCGGCGGTCTTTGCGCTCGTCGTCGATGGCGCCGACGAGGGCACGCTGGCCGGAATGGCCATCTGGTATCTCACGTTCTCGACCTGGGAGGGTGTGCACGGCATTCACCTCGAGGACCTCTATGTGCGGCCGGCGTACCGGGGGAGTGGCTACGGCACGGCCCTCTTGGCCGGCCTTGCCGCGATCTGTGTCGAACGCGGCTATGCACGGCTCGAGTGGGACGTCCTGGACTGGAACGAGCCGGCGATCGGCTTTTATCAGTCGCTGCGCGCGCGCCCGCTCGATGGCTGGACCACATATCGGCTCGACGGCGACGCACTGCGCCAGGCCGTCTAGCGCGAATTATCCTGCCGGCACCGGCATCAGCGGTGGCACACTGTGACCATGTGCAGCACCGGGTCAAGCCAGGTCATCGATGTCTGAGCGCACGCTGATCCTTCTGAGGCACGCAAAGTCGGACTGGTCGGGCCGAGTGGCCGATGTCGACCGACCGCTGGGCCAGCGCGGGCTCCGCCAGGCCCACCGTGCCGGGCGGTGGCTGGCCCGCATGTTCGACCGTATCGACCTCGCCGTTGCCTCGCCCGCCACCCGGGCTCGTAGTACCTGGGAGATCGCCTCGGCGGAGCTCGACAACCCGCCGCCGGTGCGGTTCGATGACCGGATGTATGCCGCATCCGGCATGCAGCTGCTCGCCGTAGTGCGAGACCTTCCGGGCGACGTTGGCACCGTCATCATGGTTGGGCACAACCCCGGGTTTGAAGACGTTGTCGTGCTTCTCACGGGTGAGCCGGTATCGATGCCCACCGCGGCGTTCGCGGTGATCGGGCTGGCCGGGACGTGGTCGGCGGCCGGTCGCTCTCCGGCGAAACTGCGTACGGCGGGAAGGCCGCCCGCCGCCTGATCCTGAACGCGGCTCGGCGGGGCTGATCGACCCCCAGGCGCGCCCTGCCGAGAAGTGGCGGCAGTGGGCGGATACGCCGGGGCGAGCGGGCCGCTCAGCCGCCGCGCTTCGCTCGGCGACGTTCCCGCCAGGTCATGGCGGCGCGCGCTGTTGCCGCCGCTTCCTGCCGCTGCACCGAGGCCCGGTGGCGAGCCGTCCGGCGCTCCGCCCACCTCGCGACCTCCTCGTCTACATCGCGCGTCGGTGTGACAACGGGCGGTCCTCCCAGCAACTGACGGCGCGCGTAGACGACGCGCCTGTTGAAATCCGCGAGCAGTTCGCGCACCGATGCCTCGGAGCCGGCCGCGTCGAGGCGAGCCTCCAAGCCCGTGTTTTCGGTTCGCAGGGTGAGCGCTGGGGGCCCGAGCCCGGTGATCTTCTCACGTTCGATCTTCTGGCGTATCCACCAGTCCGGGTCGTGGGCCTGCCGCAGATTCTGCAGCGGCTTGCCGGTGCCCGGCAGATCGTCGAAATCGCCGCGACGGATCGCCTGCTGGATCGCCAGCTCCACGTACAGCGCGCGCGCCTCCATCATCGACTGGCCGGCGTTGTCCGGCTCGGGGATATCGCTTCCCGGGCTCGTCCGGTCGATCTCATAGCGCGCCGCATCGAGCCGCGAGTCTCGCCGGGCCTTCTTGCCTCTCATACCGTAAAGCCTAGGTTTCGCGGGTCTCCCCGTCGAGATAACGGCCGAGCTTCGGCACCTGCCGGTCAGCTTCCGGAGGTGAAGCGCACACTGTTGTTGCGTGCGTCGTGGGTGAGTTCCACGACACCCAGGGCCTCGAGCAGCGGCGGAAGGTACATGCCGAATCTGCCGCGGTACCCCTTCCGCAGCCCGTACCAGCCCCCCACAGGATTGCCTTCCGAGCGCCCCCACGCCTCGACCGTTCCGTCGGCGGCCTGCTTCATCTCATCGGCCGCCCCGAGCGGAACCCAGTCGCCCCGCTCGCTTAACCAGCTGGTCAGGTCATCGATCGCGCTCAACCGGTACATGAGCTTCGTCGACCCGACCTGACACACCAAGGCCGGCGGATCGCCCTGTTCGTCTCGGTACATCGTGTACTGCGACGTACCGGGAGCGGTCGTCAACTGCCACGGGTCGTCCTTCGTGCCGGTTCCCACTGTCATGTGCCATTCATACTCCTCCGTGCGCACATGCGCATGGGCGCCAGAGGCGAAGCGCCAAAGTCTGTGAGAGGGTAGGGGGTTGCTTTCGCCCGTATTCCGGGCACCGAAGCCCCGCACTCCGGGCACCGAAGCCCCGTACACCGGGCAGCCGAAGCCCCGTAATCCCCGGGCATCTGAATTAAGGAAACCCCAATGACGGATCAGTTCTTCCAGATTGCGGCGATCGTTTTATACCTCGCCGGAATGATCGCGATCGGCTGGTTTGCCTTCAAGCAGACCAGCGATCTAGACGACTACATGCTCGCAGGCCGACGCCTGAAACCCGGCACGGCGGCGCTGAGCGCCGGCGCGTCAGACATGTCCGGCTGGCTCCTGCTGGGCCTTCCGGGCGCCATCTACGTGTCCGGTCTCGTGGAGGCGTGGATCGCCATCGGCCTGACCATCGGCGCCTGGGCGAACTGGAAGTTTGTGGCCCCTCGGCTGCGTTCGTACACCGAGGTGTCTAACAACTCCATCACGATTCCGAGTTTCTTCGAGAATCGGCTCAAGGACACGTCGCGCCTGCTGCGCGTTGTCTCCGGCGTGATCATCCTCGTGTTCTTCACGTTCTACGTGTCCTCGGGCATGGTGGCCGGCGGCGTGTTCTTCGAGAGCTCCTTCGGCTCCACCTTCCTCACCGGCATGCTGATCGTCGCTGGCGTCACCTTGTTGTACACGCTCTTCGGTGGCTTCCTCGGTGCCACGCTCACCGACGTCGCCCAGGGCCTCCTCATGCTCGTCGCGCTCATCGCTGTCCCACTCGTCGCCCTCACCGCCACCGGTGGCATCGGCGCAACCGTCACCAGCATCCTCGAGGTCGACCCGGACCGGCTCTCCCTGACCGCCGGCGGATCCATTCTGGCCGTCATCTCGGCTGCCGCCTGGGGCCTCGGATACGTTGGCCAGCCGCACATCATCGTGCGCTTCATGGCAATGCGCACCCCCCAGGATGCCAAGGCCGGGCGCCGGATCGGCATCGGCTGGATGATCATCACCGCCGCAGGTGCCATCAGCACCGCGCTCATCGGCATCGCCTACTTCCAGCAGCACCCCGAACTGACCCTGTCGAACCCGGAAACGGTCTTCCTGCTGCTCTCGCAGATCCTGTTCCACCCGTTCATCGCAGGGCTCGTGCTGGCCGCCGTGCTGGCCGCCGTCATGAGTACCATTTCCTCGCAGCTGATCGTCTGCTCCTCGGCCCTGGTTGAGGACCTGTACAAGATCGTCGGTAAGAAGGATGCGACGCCGAAGCAGATGGTCATGCTCGGGCGTCTCGGAGTGCTGCTCGTCGCGATCGTCGCTGGAATCATCGCGCTGAGCCGCGACTCGACCATCCTCGATCTGGTCGGCTTCGCCTGGGCCGGTTTCGGCGCCGCATTCGGACCGGTGGTCATCCTCTCCCTTTACTGGAAGAAGCTTTCCACTTGGGGCGCGCTGGCCGCCATGGTCACCGGCGCCGTCGTCGTCTTCGTCTGGGGCCACTCCCCGCTGGGCGACGTCATGTACGAGATCGTCCCGGGCTTCATCGCCAGCCTGCTGGTTGCCGTCGTGGTCTCCCTGGCCACCCACAAGCCGTCCGCTGAGATCGAAGCCGAATTCGACGCCGCAGTCGAGCAGGCCCACCACGCCTACAAGGCGCCCAAGGCACCCGCCCTCGAGGACGTCCCGGCAGCACGCTAACTGGCACCACCAAGTTCCACCCGCACGACTCACGACGACGGCACCTGCCGCCGGCCCTCGCGGCCGGGGCAGGTGCCGTCGTCGTTCCTGCGGCTTCAGGCCCACCTGCGGGCAAGGCGGCCATCATCTGCAACTCTAGGGTTAGGTCTGGGCCGCCGTCACCGATGCCGAGCACATCGCGCGGTGGTTCCCCCAGGCCGTCGTGCTGGATGGCGTCGGCGCCCGCGGCGTGTTCTCCTTTGAGGGCTACGGGCTTCGAGGCCCTGGCCGACCCCGCCGCCAGCATGGAGGACAACCGTGGGGGCTGGGACGCGGAGCTGGACGAGCTGGTCGCCTACCTCGAGGGCGGGTCGTGATCTCCAGCACCCTCGTTTCGGTGTTCGCCGCGCTCGGCGACGAGACCCGGTGGACCATTCTGGTGGCGCTCGGCGGGGGCGACGCGTCGGCGTCGGCACTGGCCGAGCGGCTTCCGTTCAGTAGTCAGGCAATCGCCAAGCACCTTGCGCTGCTGCAGGAGGTCGGGCTCGTCGAATCCGTACGCGTTGGCCGCGAGCTGCGCTACCGGGTACTCGGTGCGCGGCTGAGCGAGACGGCGCACCGCCTCGACCGCATCGGCGACGAGTGGGACCGGCGCCTCACCGCGATCAAGAGGATCGCGGAGGAGCTCGCCCGCGGTGCCGGCGAGGGTCAGCCGCCGACGTAGGCCGCGAGGTGCTCACCCGTGAGGGTGGAGCGGGCGGCGACGAGGTCGGCGGGCCTGCCCTCGAAGACGATCCGGCCGCCGTCGTGGCCGGCGCCGGGG
>JBDTAA010000047.1:0-18122 GCA_039924805.1 Cryobacterium sp. | reverse complement strand
GGTAGAACCGAACGGGTCGGGCCCGTCATAGCCTCTGAACAAGCGGTCGCCCTGGGACGCAAGACCCCGGGTGGCAAGCGAGGTGGTACCGCGGCGGAACCCAACGGGTCCGGCGTCCTCGTGGAATAGGCAGCATTTACCGTAACCTCGCCTCGTCCAGGAGAAGCATGACGTACCCCAAGTCCCACATGCCGCCGAGCGGCCAGACCGCATTGCCGAGCACCGGCCAGAGCGCCGGCGGCGTCGTGCCTTCGCCGAGCTTCCCGAAGATCGAAGCCGACGTGCTCGCCTTCTGGGAGGCCGACGCCACCTTCCAGGCGTCGATCGACATCCGTGAGGGTGCACCCGAGTGGGTGTTCTACGACGGTCCGCCCTTCGCGAACGGCCTGCCGCACTACGGACACCTGCTGACCGGATACGCCAAGGACCTCTTCCCGCGGTTCCAGACCATGCGGGGCAAACAGGTGCATCGCCGGTTCGGCTGGGACACGCACGGCCTACCCGCCGAGCTCGAGGCGGAGCGCAAGCTCGGAATCACCGACAAGAGCGAGATCGACAAGATGGGTATCGCGGCCTTCAACAAGGTGGCCCGGGACTCCGTGCTCGAGTACACCGACGACTGGCAGAAGTACGTCACCCGCCAGGCCCGATGGGTCGACTTCGAGAACGACTACAAGACCCTCGACATCACGTTCATGGAGTCGGTCATCTGGGCGTTCAAGCGGCTGCATGACAAGGGCCTTGCCTACGAGGGCTACCGCGTGCTCCCGTACTGCTGGCGCGACCAGACCCCGCTGTCCAACCATGAGCTGCGCATGGACGACGACGTCTACAAGATGCGCCAGGACCAGACCGTCACGGTGACCTTCCCGCTGGTGGGCGCGAAGGCGGAGATCCTTGGCCTCACGGCGGTGCGTGCCCTGGCCTGGACGACGACCCCCTGGACGCTCCCGACGAACCTCGCGCTGGCCGTCGGCCCGACGATCACCTACGCGGTCGTACCAGCCGGCCCGAACGGGACACCGGATGCCACGGTCGTGCGCGAGGACGACTCGACGGGCCCGACCACGGAGGTTCTCGGCGGCGAATACCTGCTCGCGATCGACCTCGTCGGTAACTATGCCAAGGACCTCGGCTATGACAGCGCCGAGGAGGCATCCGCCGCCATCTCCCGAACCGTGCTCGGCCGCGATCTCGATGGCGTCAAGTACGACCGCCTCTTCGACCACTACGCCGACACCGAGGCGTGGGGAACACAGAACGCCTGGCAGTTCCTGCTCGCCGACTACGTGACCACGGCCGACGGCACCGGCATCGTTCACCAGTCACCCGCCTACGGTGAAGAGGACCAGAAGGTCTGTGAGGCCGCCGGGATCCCGGTGATCATCTCCGTGGACGACGGCGGAAAATTCCTGCCGGCCGTCACGGAGGTCGCCGGTCTGCTCTGGTCCGACGCTAACAAGCCCCTCACCCAGCTGATCAAGGCCGAGGGTCGCCTCATCCGCCAGGCCAGCTACGAGCACTCCTACCCGCACTGCTGGCGCTGCCGCAACCCGCTGATCTACAAGGCGGTCTCCAGCTGGTTCGTGCGTGTCACCGAGTTCCGCGACCGGATGGTCGACCTCAATCAGGACATCAACTGGGTGCCGGAGAACGTCAAGGAAGGCCAGTTCGGCAAGTGGATCGGCAACGCCCGTGACTGGTCGATCAGCCGCAACCGCTACTGGGGTTCGCCGATCCCGGTGTGGAAGAGCGACAACCCGGAATACCCGCGCATCGACGTCTATGGTTCGCTCGACGAACTCGAGGCCGACTTCGGCGTGCGGCCGACCGACCTGCACCGCCCATACATCGACGCGCTGACCCGTCCGAACCCCGACGACCCGACCGGGCAGTCCACCATGCGCCGCATCACGGACGTGCTCGACGTCTGGTTCGACTCCGGTTCGATGCCGTTCGCGCAGGTGCACTACCCGTTTGAGAACGCGGACTGGTTCGACACCCACAACCCGGCCGACTTTATCGTCGAGTACATCGGGCAGACCCGCGGCTGGTTCTACACCCTGCACGTTCTCTCCACCGCGCTGTTCGACCGTCCCGCCTACAAGAGCGTCGTGAGCCACGGCATCGTGCTGGGCAGCGACGGAGCGAAAATGTCCAAGTCGCTGCGCAACTACCCCGACGTGAGCGAGGTCTTCGACCGCGACGGCTCGGACGCCATGCGATGGTTCCTGATGAGTTCGTCCGTTCTCCGCGGCGGCAACCTCGTCGTCACGGAAGAGGGCATCCGCGAGGGCGTCCGCCAGGTGATGCTTCCGCTCTGGAGCACCTGGTACTTCTTCTCCCTGTACGCCAACGCGTCCGGGCCCGACGGCTACGAGGCCACCCGGCGCACCGACTCCACGGACGTGCTCGACCGGTATCTCCTCGCGAAAACCCGCGACCTGGTCGAAGAGATGACCACCGACCTCGAAGCGCTCGACAGCACGCTCGCCGCCGCCAGGCTGCGCGACTTCGCCGATGTGCTGACCAACTGGTACATCCGTCGTTCGCGCGACCGCTTCTGGGCCGGGGCCTCGGTCTCGACGGGCTCGACCACCGCGACCACCGAGAACGATGCGTTTGACACGCTCTACACCGTGCTCGAGACGGTCACCCGGGTCGCGGCCCCGCTGCTGCCGCTCGTGTCCGAGAACATCTGGCAGGGCCTCACCGGGGGCCGCAGCGTGCACCTCGAAGACTGGCCGGACGCGTCATCCTTCCCCGCCGACCCGGATCTGGTCGCGGCTATGGACCAGGTGCGCGCCATCAGCTCCACCGTGCTCTCGCTGCGCAAGAAGGCCGGACTGCGGGTGCGGCTGCCGCTGGCGAAGCTCACCGTCGTCACGACGAACACCGCGACACTGGCCGATTACGAGGGAATCCTGCGGGATGAACTCAACGTGAAGTCCGTCGTGCTGGTCGAACTCGCCGAGGAGAGCGCCGCCTCGTACGGCGTCACGTCCCGGCTCAGCGTGAACGCGCGCGCCGCCGGCCCCCGGCTGGGCAAGCGCGTGCAGCAGGTCATCCAGGCCGCCCGGGCCGGCGACTGGAGCGAAACGGATGGTGTCGTCACCGCCGGCGGGATCGAACTGGTCCCCGGTGAGTACGAGCTGGCCCTCGAGGCCGCCGGCGCCGACGGCTCCGGCAAGACGGCACTCGCACTGCTGTCTGGCGGCGGCTTTGTGCTGCTGGACACCATGACCACCCCGGAGCTCGACGCCGAGGGGTTCGCCAGGGACATCATCCGTGCCGTGCAGGACACCCGCAAGTCCGCCGGTTTCGAGGTGAGCGATCGGATCCGCCTCGATCTGGTCTTCTCCGACCGGGACGACGCGGCGTCGTTTGACCTCGCATCCGGGGTCGACGTTGCGGCGGAGACGCTCGCCACACGACTGGCGACCCACCAGGCCGAATCCGCCCATGCCGACGCGCTTCCCTCCGAGTGGCTCGAAGGCCTCACCGGGGCACCGGTGGAACACTATGCCCGCTTCGACGCCGGACGCTATGCCAACCGTGGCGACGTGCTTGTCGCCGTCGCCCGGGAGAAGGGACTCACCCATGTCTAACCGAAACGACGCACCCAACGGGTCCTGGCGTGAAGCCGGCGACGCCGTACTCGCGGCCCTCCTCTCTCGCGTCGGCGAGGCCGCCCCGCGGCCGCGCCTGGCACCCACCCGCCGAGCGGTCGATCTGCTGGGCGACCCGCAGAGCACCTACCCGGTCATCCACATCGCCGGCACGAACGGGAAGACCAGCACGAGCCGAATCGCCGAAAGCATCCTGCGCGCCTATGGGCTCCGCACCGGCCTGCTGACCAGCCCGCACCTCGTGCGCCTCAACGAGCGCATCACCATCGACGGCGAGCCCATCACCGATGAGGCTCTCGCGGCGAACTGGGAAGACATCCAGCCGTATCTGCAGATGGTGGACACCGAACTCCTCGCCGTCGGCGACGACCCACTGACATTCTTCGAGGCGCTCACGGTCCTGGCCTTCGCCTGCTTCGCCGACGCCCCGGTGGATGTCGCCGTGATCGAGGTAGGAATGGGCGGAGAGTGGGATTCCACCAACGTCGCCTACGGCCAGGTCGCCGTCTTCACGCCGATCGCCCTTGACCACACCATGCGTCTCGGCGGAACGATCGCGGAGATCGCCCGCACAAAGTCCGGGATCATCAAGCCGTCAGCCGCCGTCGTCACGGCGAAGCAGATCGATGAGGGACAGGCCGAACTCGAACGCGCCGTCGAAATCACCGAATCGACGCTCGCGAGCGAGGGTGAGGAATTCGCCCTGCTGTCCAGCCACGTTGCGGTCGGGGGGCAACTCATCTCGGTGCGCGGCCTCGCCGGCACCTACAACGATCTGTTCCTGCCGATGTACGGCACGCACCAGGCCCACAACGCCGCGCTGGCAATCGCTGCCGTCGAGTCGTTCCTCGGTTCCGGCACGCAGGCTCTCGTGCACGATCTGGTGGCCGAGGGCCTGGCCACCGCCAGTTCGCCCGGCCGGCTGCAGCTCGTGGGCGTGGAGCCCACCGTTCTCGTCGACGCCGCGCACAACCCGCACGGCGCCGCAGCCCTCGCCGCTGCCCTGGACGAGTACTTCGATTTCGACGAAATCGTGGCCGTTGTCGGCATCCTCGCCGACAAGGACGCACGCGGCATCGTCGACACGCTCCGCTCGCAGGTGACCCGTTTCCACGTGACCCGCTCCCACTCGGAGCGCTCCGTCCCCGTGGACGACCTCGCGGACAAGGTGGCCGAATGGGAGGGCGACGACGTCACCTTCCGGTTCGACGACCTCACCGCCGCGCTCGAGCGCGCCCGCGAGTGGGCCCAGGAGGCGCCGCGACGCGCCGTGATCGTGACCGGTTCGATCACGCTCGTCGGCGAGGCAATCGCCCTGGCCGACGCCCGGGAATGGATGGCACCGTGACGGCGGAGAGCGACGAGCCGGCTCGCTCGCCCGAACCCGGCTCGGTTCGTCCGGCCCGGCCCCGGTCGGTGAAGCGATCGCTCGCCTCGATCGTGCTGGGCTTCGAGACGATCGTCATCGCCCTGGCCGCGCTCGTGATCTTCGGGCTGGGCACGCTGCCGCCCGCCGTCGCGCTCGGTGGGGGAGCCGCGCTGTGCCTGGTCATGGTCGCCCTGATCGCCCTCCTGCGGTTCAGCTGGGCGTACCCGGTCGGCTGGGTCCTCCAGGTGCTGATCGTTCTGACCGGGTTCCTCAACCCGGCGATGTTTTTTGTTGGAGCAATGTTTACCGCCATGTGGGCGTACTGCATGATCAGCGGCAACCGAATAGATCACCAGAAGGAGATCGCATGAGCACCCAGGTCGAAGAAACACTCGTATTGGTCAAGCCGGACGGCGTTGCCCGCAATCTCACCGGCGAGATCCTGCGCCGCATCGAAGCGAAGGGCTACTCCCTCGTCGACATGAAGCTGATCCAGGCCGAGCGCACCCTGCTCGCCGAGCACTACGCCGAACACGAAGGCAAGCCCTTCTACGAACCCCTGATCGAATTCATGGAGAGCGGCCCCATCGTCGCTTTCCGCGTCGCCGGCAACCGGGTGATCGAGGGATTCCGTGCCCTGGCCGGAACCACGGATCCGACCACCGCCGCGCCCGGCACCATCCGCGGCGACCTCGGCCGGGACTGGGGCGCCAAGGTTCAGCAGAACCTCGTGCACGGATCCGACTCGCCCGAGTCGGCCGCCACCGAACTCGCCCTCTGGTTCGACTAACCCCCCAGCGTTGCGCGTTCCCCGTTCTCGCGGTGGGGGAGCGCGGTTAGAAGCGGTTGAGCACGTCCATCTGGATCTGGGCGATGGCGGCGACGGCAATGAAGCAGCCGAGGGTGATCAGGGGGACCCAGCCGTAGAGTGACGCGGCGACGCGGCGCCCGGATGCAGGCAGCGGAATATGGCCCGATTTCAGGTTGTACAGGGTCACGGCCAGGAACACCGGAATCGTGACCGCCCACGTCACCATGCACCACGGGCAGAGAATGTCGAGCACGAAGATGCTCTGGCCGATTAGCCAGCTCACCAGCACGATGGCTCCGGTGACCCCGACATTGAGCCCGATCCAGAACCAACTCGCATAGCGCGCGCCGGCGAGGATGGCCATGCCGATCGTGATCACGACGGCCCAGGCGGCGATTCCGATGAGTGGATTCGGAAAGCCGAAGATGGCGCCCTGCGGGGAATTGAGGTTCGTCCCGCACCCGATCAACACGCTGAAATTACAGGACAACTGCGCGTTCGGGTCCTGGAGGAGAGCGATCTTGTCGAGGGTCAGCGCAAAGGCGGCAGCGAAGCCGATCGCCCCGGCGACAACGAGGAAGCTGGCGAGCCCAATGGGGCGGGGCGAGGGCTCGGGCTGTTGCACCCTCGGATTATGTCATGCGCCTGAACCGCGATCCTGCGAATGCATGCGATAATCGAAGCAGTCGCTTGAGCCGCGCTCGAGCAGACGCAAACAAGCTTAATGGGTGGTGAAAGCCCAGATTCATTGGTCCCACGACCAAAGGTATTAGCAGCCAGAGCCACGGGCCGGTTGCGGAATGACAAGGATTTGCGGGGGTTTCGCGCAGGCGCAGCCCACGCACGAGAGCAAACCGAACGGGTGGCGCGGTCCCCCACGTCGGTCAAGGAGCACACCAGAGATGGTGGAAGACAAAGAAATCAAGAAGCGCAGGGGCCTGTTCGGCACTCGCAAGACCACCCGCAAGGCTGCACCGGCTATGACGCCGGATGCCCCGACCGATGTCCCGAGCACCCCGGCCGACGCCCATACCGCCAAGCCCACCGAGGCAACGCCCGCCGCGGCGCCGCCCATGGACGCAACGCAGAAGCCCGTGACGGAGCGAAAGCCAGTGACATTGACCCCGACCGGGGCCGGAGACGGCCACGAGAACCCCGAGTCCACCACAGAGGAGACGGAGGCCGCGGAGGCTCCGGTCGCCGCGCCCGTCGTGCGTCGGCCATCCACGTCGCTCCTGTTCCAGGCGCCGGAGATTCTTCCGCTTCCCCCGCGTGCCTTCGCCCGCCAGGACTCGCGTCACGATTCGCGTCAGGACGACCGTGCCGGAATGCGCCAGGACGATGACGATGACGAAGAGACCTCGACCGTGCGTCGCCGTGCTCGTCGTCGCACGGGCGACGAAGGCCGCTCGGGGTCCAACGACCCCGCGAACACGGTCGTCAAGGTGCGCGCACCGCGCGAGGTCGAACAGATCACCGAGCCCCAGCGCATCAAGGGCTCCACCCGGCTCGAGGCGAAGAAGCAGCGCCGTCGTGACGGACGCGACGCCGGCCGCCGCCGTCCGGTGATCACGGAGGCCGAGTTCCTCGCCCGCCGCGAATCGGTCGACCGCGCCATGGTCGTGCGCGCCAAGCACAACAAGATCCAGATCGGCGTCCTCGAGGACGGCGTGCTCGTGGAGCACTACGTCGCCAAGAACCAGGACGCCTCGCTGATCGGCAACGTGTACCTCGGCAAGGTGCAGAACGTGCTGCCGAGCATGGAAGCCGCGTTCGTCGACATCGGGCGCGGCCGCAACGCCGTACTCTACTCCGGCGAGGTCGACTGGGAAGCCGCGGCGGAGAGTTCCGGCAACAGCAGCCAGGCTCGCCGGATCGAGCTCGCGCTCAAGCCCGGCGACAAGGTGCTGGTGCAGGTCACGAAGGACCCGATCGGTCATAAGGGCGCCCGCCTCACCAGCCAGGTTTCGCTGCCGGGCCGCTACCTCGTCTACGTGCCCAACGGCTCGATGAATGGCATCAGCCGCAAGTTGCCCGACACCGAGCGCGCCCGGCTGAAAAAGATTCTCAAGGAAGTACTCCCCGACAATGTCGGCGTCATCGTGCGCACCGCGGCCGAAGGTGCAACCGACGAGCAGCTCACTCTCGATGTCAACCGCCTCACCACGCAGTGGGCATCCATCGCCAAGCAGGTCGACACGGTCCAGGCCCCGGCCCTCCTGCACAGCGAGCCCGACCTGCTGATCAAGATCGTTCGGGACGTCTTCAACGAGGACTTCCAGAAGATGGTCATCTCCGGCGAGGAATCCCGCGAGACAATCGAGGCCT
The DNA here is from genome assembly GCA_039924805.1 of Cryobacterium sp. Classification (GTDB taxonomy): domain Bacteria; phylum Actinomycetota; class Actinomycetes; order Actinomycetales; family Microbacteriaceae; genus Cryobacterium. Next base: position 9,985 of record JBDTAA010000047.1, on the reverse strand, counting down.
ACCTCCGCCAGGTCGCACCAGACCTGGTCGAGCGAGTGCAGAAGTACGAGGGCGACGTCGACGCGTTCGACGAGTTCCGCATCTCGGAGCAGATCGAGAAGGCGCTTGACCGCAAGGTCTGGCTCCCGTCCGGCGGTTCGCTGGTCATCGACCGCACCGAGGCCATGACGGTCGTGGACGTCAACACAGGCAAGTTCGTCGGCTCGGGCGGAAACCTCGAAGAGACGGTCACGAAGAACAACCTCGAGGCTGCAGACGAAATCGTGCGCCAGCTGCGCCTGCGCGACATCGGTGGAATCATCGTCGTCGACTTCATCGACATGGTGCTGGAGACCAACCGTGACCTCGTGCTGCGTCGCATGGTCGAATGCCTGAGTCGTGACCGCACGAAGCACCAGGTAGCCGAGGTGACCTCGCTCGGTCTCGTACAGATGACTCGCAAGAAGCTGGGCCTCGGCCTGCTCGAATCGTTCAGCGAGAACTGTGAAGCCTGTGCCGGACGCGGGATCATCATTCACCACGATCCCGTGGTGAAGCACCGCCAGACCGCTCAGCCTGCCATGGAGCGTCGCCCCCGTGGCAGGTCGGGCGGGGACAACGGCAACCGCGGCGGCAACGGAAACGGCGGCACTGGAGGTTCGCAGTCCGACTCGGCCAAGGCCGGCGGCGGCACCCACGGGATCACTGAGGACGCCAAGAACGCCCTTGCCCTGATCGCCGCTCGCACCATTTCCCGCCCGCCGACGGCGGCCATCCCGGTCATCACGGAGGCGCACGCCGCCGAGGTCGCAGCTGATGCCCTTGCAACCGCGGCGGCCAGCACGACCGAGGCGGCCCTGACCGAGCAGGCACTGACCGAGCAGGCGTCGACAGAGCAGGCACTGACCGAGCAGGCGTCGACCGAGCAGGCGTCGACCGAGCAGGCGTCGAGAGAGCAGGCGTCGACAGAGCGCGCTTCGACCGAGTCGGACGAACCGGCGAAGACCGAGCGCACCAGGCCCGAGCGGACGCGATCCGGTCGCTCCAGGGGCGATCGTTCCCGTGGCGACCGGCCCCGGAACGACCGGACGACCTCCGAGCCGGCCGAAGCCGCGACGATGTCGGCCGAGCCGACACCCGCAACGCACGAGCCGGTGGCCGTTGCCGAGGCCACACCGCAGGTCGCACCCGAGGGCGCGCCCGAGATCGCCGAGGCCGTCGCGATTCTCGACATGCCGGTGAAGAAGTCAACGCGCGGCCGACGTCCGGTCAGCCAGCAGGTGACGGATGAGCTGTTGGACTCGGTGCTCGAGGCTCTTCCCGAGCCCAAGCAGCCAGGCCAGGGACGCGCGCGTAGCCGTCGGGTTACGACGGCCGGCGGGTCAACCGCGACTGCGCAGCCGATCGTCACCCCGGGGTCCGGGAACTAGAACGCACCCACAACACATGGGCAGCGCGCCACCAGTGTGCGCTGCCTGTGCGTTGTCATCAGTGTTCGGCCCGCTTCGGTTCGGCCTGCTTCGGTTCGGCCCGCTTCAGTTCCGCCCGCCTTGCCTGCCGGTCACGGGCACGGATCCGCAGGCCGCTGGCCACGAGGCGGGTGACCAGTTCCCGATTGCCCACGGGAACGGCACCGGCGGCGACCAGGGCGTCGTAGCGCTCGGCAGGCACGTCGTAGTGATCCAGGTCGAATCCGCGGCGGGGAATGGCATGTGCGGCGGCAAAGGCGTGCAATTCGGACAGTGAGCTGTCGCTCACCAGGTGGGACCACATCGTGCCGTGCGCTGGCCACGCGGGCTGGTCGATCAACACGGTCATTCCCAAAGTGTACGGACCCCGCCCCGGTTTGACCGGGGGTGGAGGATCAGCTAAAGTTGACCGTTGGTGTGCGGTGGGCCTGAGTCCCCGCGATTGCCAAGGTTTTCTGGTGGTGTGCGGCCGATTTGGCCTGCTCGCCCCAGTGACTTTCCATCATAGGAAATTGGGCCTCACGGCTCCCCAGAGATAGGTACGTAAAGTGGTTTACGCAGTTGTGCGCGCCGGAGGGCGGCAGGAGAAGGTAGAGGTCGGGACCATCGTTACGATGGACCGAATCAAGGCTGACAAGGACGGCAACGTCGAGCTGGCCGCCGTGCTTCTCGTCGACGGCGACAAGATCACCTCTGACTCCCAGTCGCTGGCCAAGGTCAAGGTCACTGCCGAGGTCCTCAACGACCTCCGCGGCCCGAAGATCGTCATCCAGAAGTTCAAGAACAAGACCGGGTACAAGAAGCGTCAGGGGCACCGTCAGGAGCTCACGCGCGTCCAGGTCACCGGCATCGCCTAAGGCCTGAGGAGAAGAACAGATGGCACATAAAAAGGGTGCGAGTTCCACTCGCAACGGTCGCGACTCCAACGCTCAGCGCCTCGGCGTAAAGCGTTTCGGTGGTCAGGTTGTCAGCGCAGGCGAGATTATCGTTCGCCAGCGCGGCACGCACTTCCACCCCGGCGTCAACGTCGGCCGTGGTGGAGACGACACTCTCTTCGCGCTCGAAGCCGGCTCGGTCCACTTCGGGGCAAAGGGTGGCCGCAAGGTCGTCAACATCGTGGTGGCTGCCGAGTAGGCATCCACAGTTAGAGAACGTGAGGGCGGGCTTCGGCTCGCCCTTACGTGTTTCACCCCCACTTGAAAGGTTTTACATGGCTACATTCGTTGACCACGTCACGCTGCATTTGCGAGCTGGCCACGGAGGGCACGGCTGTGTTTCCGTCAAGCGGGAGAAGTTCAAGCCCCTCGCCGGCCCCGATGGCGGCAACGGCGGCAGCGGTGGGGATCTCGTTCTCGTCGCCGACCCGAATGTGACCACCCTTCTGGGCTACCACCGGTCTCCGCACCGCACGTCCGACAACGGCGGCCCCGGCATGGGTGACCACCGCAACGGCCACGCCGGAGAGCTGCGTGAACTCGCCGTGCCGCTCGGCACCGTGGTCAAGGACATGGATGGCAACGAACTCGCCGACATGACCGAGCCGGGCATGCGCCTTGTCGTCGCCCCCGGCGGCCAGGGTGGGCTGGGCAACGCCGCCCTCGCCTCCACCAAGCGCAAGGCGCCCGGATTCGCGCTGCTCGGCACACTCGGCTGGGAGGGCGACGTTCAGCTGGTCCTCAAGACCGTGGCGGATGTCGCGCTCGTCGGCTACCCGTCGGCCGGCAAGTCGAGCCTCATCGCGGCGATCTCCGCCGCTCGGCCCAAGATCGCCGACTACCCGTTCACGACGCTGCACCCGAACCTCGGCGTCGTCGACGCCGGCGAAGTGCGGTACACCGTCGCCGACGTCCCCGGCCTGATCGAGGGCGCCAGCGAGGGCAAGGGGCTCGGCCTCGAATTCCTGCGCCACGTTGAGCGGTGCACCGCCCTGTTGCACGTTCTCGACTGCGCCACGCTCGACCCGGGACGCGACCCGCTGAGCGACCTCGACATCATCCTCGGCGAACTGGCCGCGTACCCGGTTCCCGATGGCCAGTTGCCCCTGCTCGATCGCCCCCAGCTGGTGGCGCTCAACAAGATCGACGTGCCGGAGGGCCGCGAATTGGCCGAATTCGTGCGTGCCGACCTCGAAGCCCGCGGCTACCGCGTCTTCGAAATATCCACCGTCAGCCACGAGGGTCTCCGTCAGCTCAACTATGCCCTGGCCGAAACGGTCGAGGCCGGCCGAGTTGCACGCGCCGCCGTCGAGGCGAAGAAGCCGCGGATCGTCATCCGTCCGAAGGCCGTCGACGACAGCGGCTTCATTGTGCGCGTCGAGGGTGGATCCTTCGGCAACATCTATCGGATCCTTGGGACCAAGCCCGAGCGCTGGGTGCAGCAGACCGACTTCAAGAACGATGAGGCCGTTGGCTTCCTAGCCGACCGCCTGGCCAAGCTCGGCATCGAGAACGAGCTGTTCAAGGCCGGAGCCGTCTCCGGATCGACCGTCATCATCGGTCCCGGCAACGGTGTCGTCTTCGACTGGGAGCCCACGCTCACCTCGACCGCGGAGCTCATCACGGCGCCGCGTGGTACCGACACGCGCCTCGACGACAGCAAACGACGCACGAGCAACGAGCGCCGTGAAGAATACTTCGGCCGCATGGACGCCAAGGCCGCGGCCCGGGCCGAACTCATTCGCGAGCGTGAAGCCGGCATGTGGTCCACCGGCGAAGAGGAATTCAACGGTCCGTCCGATTCCGTGGGCGCCGAACGTGGCGAGGACAAGGAATGACTGTCCTATCGCGGGACCAGGCGGCAATCGCCAAGCGAATCGTGCTGAAGGTCGGCTCTTCGTCCATCACCGGTGACAACGCCGACCAGATCAATCGCCTCGTCGACGCCCTGGCGGAGGCGCACGGGCGCGGCACCGAGGTCGTGCTCATCTCTTCAGGCGCCGTCGCGGCCGGAATGCCCTTCCTCGACCTCGAGGAGCGTCCCGCGGACGTTGCCACCCAGCAGGCGGCGGCATCCGTGGGCCAGAACGTGCTCATCTACCGCTTCCAGGACAGCCTGGACCGGTACGGGATCGCGGCCGGGACGGTGCTCCTCACCGAAGGCGACGTGCTCAAGGATCCGCACAGGAGCAACACCAAGCGTGCCCTGAACCGACTGCTTGACCTCCGCATCCTTCCCATCGTCAACGAAAACGACACGGTGGCCGTCTATGGGCTGCGCTTCGGCAGCAACGACCGGCTCGCGGCCCTCGTCGCGGGTCTGATTCGTGCCGATCTGCTCATCATGCTCAGCGACGTCGACGCGCTCTACACGAAGCCGCCGCACCTTCCCGGGGCCGAGAAGCTTGACTTCATCGGGGCGGAAGACCCGCTCACCGGATTCGAATTCGGCTCCGGCGGGCCCAGCGGCGTCGGCACCGGCGGCGCCAGCACCAAGGTGGTAGCCGCGCGGATCGCGACGAAGGCCGGATGCGCCGTGCTGGTGACCTCCACCGAGCTGGCCGCCGAGGCACTTCGCGGCGAGCACGTGGGAACCTGGTTCGAAGCGGCCGTGCGGCCCGACGGCTATTCGCTGCTGTAGGGACGACTAGGCTCGTTTGGCGACGAGGACCGCAGAAGCGGTGCCGCGAGACCGAGTGGTGCTGCGAGGAGGCCTGGCCAAATGAATGCCCTGTCACGCGACGATGTTGCGTCGGCGGCACGGATCGTCGTGAAGGTCGGCTCCTCGTCGATCAGCGGAGAAAACGCCTGGCAGATCGCGCCCCTCGTGGACGCCATCGCCGCGGCGCACGGCCGCGGCAGCGAGGTCGTGCTCGTCTCCTCCGGCGCGATCGCGATCGGGATGCCCTACCTGCACCTGGACGGGCGACCCACCGACCTGGCGACGCAGCAGGCCGCGGCATCCGTCGGCCAGAACATCCTCATCTTCCGGTACCAGGACAGCCTCGACCGGTACGACATCGTCGCCGGGCAGGTTCTCCTGACCGCGGGGGATCTGGAGAACTCGGCCCACCGCAGCAACGCGCAGCGCGCCATGGACCGCCTCCTGGCCCTGCGCATCCTGCCGATCGTGAACGAGAACGACACCGTGGCCACCCACGAGATCAGGTTCGGCGACAACGACCGCCTTGCGGCAATGGTTGCGACGCTGATCGAGGCCGATCTGCTGGTGCTCCTCAGCGACGTCGACGCGCTGTACACGAAGCCGCCGCACCTGCCGGGCGCCGAACGGATCGACCACGTCGCCGCTGGCGACGCGCTCGAAGGCATGGAGTTCGGGACGGCGGACGGCGTCGGGGTGGGAACCGGGGGAGCGAGCACGAAGGTGTCGGCCGCGCGCATAGCGGCGGATGCCGGCACCGCGGTGCTCGTGACGGCCACCGGCCTGGTCACCGAAGCGCTCCGCGGTGACCGGGTGGGCACCTGGTTCGCGCCTGCTGCCACGCCAACCGGACACCCACTCCCGTAGGCCGCCTGCCCGCATAGTGCTGCCTGCCCCCGTTAACCGGATGCTCCCGTAAACTGGCCGGATGTCCCAGCCCCAGCAGACCGTCGCACCCCTCACACCAACGCTCGACGCGGCCAGGAGCGCGTCGCTCGCTCTGGCATCCGCACCGACCGAGGTGAAGAACCGTGCGCTCGAGGCGATCGCCGCCGGCTTGCGGGGGAGCGTCGACGCGATCATCGCCGCGAACCAGCTGGACCTCGCGGCCGGCGCCGAGAACGGCCTGACCGCGGGGCTGCTCGACCGGCTTGCGCTCGACGCGAACCGGATCGAGGCACTGGCCGACGCCGTCATGCAGATCGTCAACCTGACAGACCCGGTCGGGGAGGTCGTGCGCGGCAGCAGCCTGCCCAACGCCATCAAGATCAGCCAGGTGCGGGTCCCGTTCGGCGTCGTCGGCGTCATCTACGAGGCGCGCCCCAACGTCACCGTTGACCTCGCAGCGCTGGCGATCAAGAGCGGCAATGCGGTCGTGCTCCGCGGCGGTTCCGCGGCGGAGAACAGCAACCGCGCGCTCGTCGCCCTGATCCAGGCCGCGATCGCGTCCGCTGGGTTGCCGGCCGAATCCGTGCAGACCATCGACCCCTTCGGCCGGGCGGGCGCGACGGAACTGATGCAGGCGCGCGGGCACGTCGACGTGCTCATCCCGCGCGGCAGTGCCAACCTGATCAACGCCGTCGTCACGCAGTCGAAGGTGCCCGTGATTGAGACCGGAGCCGGGGTGGTTCACGTGTTCCTCGACGAGAGCGCCACCGCCCAGTGGGCGATCGACATCGTGCACAACTCCAAGGTCCACCGCCCGAGCGTGTGCAACGCCCTCGAGACGCTCCTCGTGCACCAGGACGCGGCCGAACGGCTGCTGCCTGACGTGCTCGGCAGGCTGGCGGAATCGGGCGTGACCATCCACGCGGATGAGCGCACGCGGGAGATCTACCCGGATTCCGTGCCTGCGACGGACGACGATTGGTCGACCGAGTACATGAGCCTCGATATCGCGGTGAAGGTCGTCGCAGACCTCGACGACGCCATCGCCCACATTCGCCGCTACTCGACCGGGCACACCGAGTCCATTGTCACGAATGACGTCGTCAACGCCGAGCGTTTCCTGAACGAGGTGGACTCCGCCGCGGTGATGGTCAACTCGTCCACCCGCTTCACCGACGGCGGCGAATTCGGTTTCGGCGCCGAGGTCGGGATCTCGACGCAGAAGCTCCACGCGCGCGGACCGATGGGGCTTCCGGAACTCACCAGCACCAAATGGATTGTGCGCGGCACCGGACAGGTGCGCGAGTAGGCCGCACTAGACTGATTCGGACGGCGGAGGCCCGCCGTTTGCCCGTGAATGGAGATACCCATGTCGTTCGTGACTGCTGTGCTGGCCGAGATCGCGCACACCCCGCTGCCCATTCCGACCTGGATGTACGGGCTGATCGCCCTCGTGATCTTCGCCGCCCTGGCGTTCGTGCTCTGGACCTACCGGGATGTCGCCAATCGCCACAGCGCAAAGGCCGACGCCTACGCCGCGGCGCACGGCGGTGCACCCAGCCACGACGGTCACTAACCCATCGACGGGCCAGGGGCTGAGCGTCGCCCCCGCATCGGAGTGATGGGCGGAACCTTCGATCCGATCCACCACGGTCACCTGGTGGCGGCCAGCGAGGTCGCCCAGAGTTTCGGGCTTGACGAGGTCATCTTCGTCCCCACCGGGCAGCCCTGGCAGAAACACGGCGTGACCGTGGCCGAACACCGGTACCTGATGACGGTGATCGCCACGGCGTCGAACCCCCAATTCACCGTGAGCCGCGTGGACATCGACCGCACGGGACCGACCTACACGATCGACACGCTGCGCGACATTCATGCGGAACGGCCGGGTGCCGAACTCTTCTTCATCACCGGCGCCGACGCAATCCAACAGATCCTCGGCTGGAAAGACGTTCGTGAGCTGTGGGACCTTGCTCATTTCGTCGCTGTGAGTCGCCCGGGACACGAGCTGAGCATTTCTGAATTACCGGACCAGGACGTAAGCTTGCTGGAGGTTCCGGCTCTGGCTATCTCGTCCACTGACTGCCGGGAACGAGTGAGCCGGGGTTTCCCGGTCTGGTATCTGGTCCCCGACGGGGTAGTCCAGTACATCTCAAAGCATCATCTGTATCGGAGTGTGGCATGACGTTGGGTAACAGTTCCCAGCCACCGCTGACCCGGCGACAGGTACGCGAAATGGCGCGCGAGCAGGCGCCCGCAGCCCGTGAGGATGAGCAGCAGCTTCCGTCGGACGAGAAGCCGGCGAGCACGTCCCCCAGCAAGCCGAAGGGCGGCATCAAAGCCGCCGATAAGGCCGAGAAGGCCGCCGACAAGGCCGAGAAGGCCGCCGAGAAGACCGCCGAAGCGCAATCGGCGAAGCCGCGGCGCGCCGGTACCCCGCAGCCAACTGCCGCGGGGGACACGCCTGTCATCACCGCCTCGTCCACCGAGTTCGCCAAGCCACCCGCCGTCGCAGAATCGGTGCCGGTGTCGGCTTTCGCGCCTCGCAGCTCCGAACCGGCACCCGCGGTGCTGCCCAAGGCTTCGAGCAAGCGGCAGGCCCCGGAGCGCACGCTCACCCGCCGCGAGCTCCGCGAGCTCCAGCCGGAGACAAATGAGCCGGGTGCCGCGCTGTTCGCTGTTGACGAAGCCCCCGTCGTTGACGCATCGGCCGCCGGGCCGCTGAACCCGCCCGTCGGCCATTGGTCGGTGGACCGTGGCGAGCAGCACACGCCGACCCGAACTCCCGGCCTGCCTTTTGACCAGTTCATGACCGGCGGTACCGGTGCCAGCGGAAGCCCGACGACGACGAACGCTCTTATTCTGCCGTCGGTCCCGCAGCAGGGTTCAATCTCGGGCCCGCTCACGGCGACCGGAGAAATCCTGATCACCGGCTCCTACGACCTGCCGCGCAGCCTCGGCTCGAGCGGTCACCACCCGAGCAACTTCGATTCCTCCGACATGGACGCGTCGGAGTCGGACGATGACGGTGGCGGTTACAACCCGACCGTTGCGCCCGTCAGCGCGAGCCGGGCTGTCAGCACGCACGCATCCACTCGTGGTGTCCTGACGCCACCGCAGAAGCGCGGAACCACCCTCCCCGGCGTGCTCGCGGTGACCGCGGCCGTTCTCGCCGTCGGTGTTGTGGCGCTCATCGTGCTCGGCTACGTTTTCCACATCTTCTAATGCCAACTTTTTCGTTTTCACTTACCCAGGGACTCATTCGATGACCGCTTCTGCCCACGCTCTCGAGCTCCTCAAGGTGGCCGCCGCCGCCGCTGACTCGAAGGCCGGGGAGGATCTCGTCGCAATCGACGTGTCCAACCCGCTTCCCCTGACCGACATCTTCCTCATCGCGACCGGTCGATCCGAACGCAACGTCGTGGCCATTGCCGGCGAGATCGAAGACAAGATGAACGAGGCCGGCTTCAAACTGCTGCGCCGTGAAGGACGCGCCGAGGGCCGTTGGATCCTCGTCGACTTCGGCGACCTCGTCGTCCACGTGTTCCACGAGGAAGAGCGCGAGTACTACTCGCTCGAGCGCCTGTGGAAGGACTGCCCGGTCATCCCGATCGAGCTTCCCACCAGCAAGGTCGCGGAGTAGTCCTGGTACGCGGGATGCTCTCGCGTGTAGTAACCTAGACAAGTTGTTTCGGAGCAGTCCGAAACACAATCTGGGTCCGTGGCGCAGCTGGTAGCGCACCTGCATGGCATGCAGGGGGTCAGGGGTTCGAATCCCCTCGGATCCACAAAAGCACAACGAAAAGCCCCAACTTCGGTTGGGGTTTTTTGTTTGAACTTTTCCTCGGGGAATCTTTTGGTGCGCGCGGAGGCGCGGTCGATAATTGGGCTGTGCCTTCGTCTCCGCTTCCCCCCTCACCGCCAGGTGCGTTGTCGCGGTGCCCGTGCCTCAGCGGTCTGACCTACGGCGAGTGCTGCCGCCGTCTGCACGCCGGAGAGGCGCTCGCTCCCACCGCCGAACGGCTGATGCGTTCGCGTTACTCCGCGTTCGC
>JBDTAA010000046.1:0-9113 GCA_039924805.1 Cryobacterium sp. | reverse complement strand
CCGCGCACTGAACATTCCCGCGGGCCAGGGCATGGCAACCTACGCCGCATGGGCCGTCGACCCGGAGCGCGACTCTCGCCCGCTCGTGCTGCTCGCAGCCGACCAGGAGCAGGCACACGAGATGCGGGACCACCTGGTGCGGGTTGGCATCGATGCGGTGGGCGGCTACGTCACCGGGTTCGAGGGGTTGCCGCTCCACACCCCCGGGCTGATCCGTCCAGAGGCACTGGACGGCTTCGACTCCGTCCTGCTCCTGGATGTGCGCGCGAAGAGCGAGCACACCGCGGGGCATATCCCCGGATCCCCGCAGTTGCACGGCGGACGCGTGCTGTGGAACCTGGACCAGATCCCGGACGAGGGCACGATCGTGACCTACTGCCAGAGCGGCGTTCGTAGCTCTGTCGTGGCCAGTACGCTCCGCCACAAGGGCTACGACGTGGTGGAGCTCGACGGCAGCTACCTCGCCTGGGCCGCCCAGCAGGACTCCCTGGCGTCGACCTCCGCCCGCTGACGCCGTAGGACGGGTGCGGGGTCGACCGATCCGGATTTTTTCGGACCGGCGAAGGGATCGCTGTCAACCCCGTGGCGAGGCGACGCTCGTGGGCTAATCATTGACGGGAGGAGGCAAACAACGTCTCACGGATTCACCCGGAATCGACTCCCATGCGCACACCACCGCTGACAATCCTGGCCATCACGCTCGTGTTCCTGGTCGGCTGCGCCTCGCCGACATCGGCGGTTGCCCCTTCGCCGACCGCGGCAGCCACGGCAACCGAGCGCGTCGTGATTCGCCCGGTCACGGAATCGGGCCTTCCCGCGTCCGGCTACAGCGTCACCGACCACCAAGGCGTCACCGTCGACTGCGGCGGCACATCCGGCGGAACGCAGCCATCGCCGGTAGCCGTCGATGACAACATCCTGAGCTGCTCGCCGACAAACGTGTACGCCGTCGCTTGTTGGATCGATCCCCTGCCATCGACGGTGATCTGCTTCCGCGACCCGTGGGCCACGGAGCTCGTGCGACTGCGCAACGGCGGGAGCACTGCGCCGGCCACCGCGCCATCAGACCCACGGCCCCTCGGCCTCCTGCTCAGCGACGGCGACCGCTGCCTGCTCCGCACCGGCGGGGCCTGGAACGACCTTGCCGATCACCCCGGCTGGTACGGGACGTACTCGTGCGCCGCGGGTGGGGCCGTGTGGGCCGAGACTTCCGACGGCATCGATCGATCGTCACCCCGCTGGACCGTGCACATCGCATCGATATCGGGTATTGGGCCGCTGACCAGCCTCGAGGTCGCCACGGCCTATTTCATTGGCACAGAAAAGATCGGCACAGAAAAGATCGGCACAGAAAAGGACTGAGGCGCAGCGGGCACTTCCCGCTGCTCTTCGGCAGACGCACGGCGACGGGGGTGCGGTACTCTCCGTAAAACGCAAAGTCCGGCGAGATCCGCTTTCAGGTCGAACGGAAGACAGCATGTACGAGAACACCGTGGTCGGCTGGGACGGCAGTGCGCCCGCCCAGGCGGCAGTCGACTGGGCAGTGCGTCGTGCGCAGGGGCGCAGCCGCGCCGTCCGAATCGTGCGGGTCGTGGACGACGTCGCCCGTGACGCCGACGACCTCGATACGCGATGGGCCGTCGCGGTAGCGACCCACGCGCTCGCCGAGGTCTCAGCCCGCCTGAGAGTGGACCACCCGGAAATAGACCTGACCACCGCGGTAGCGGTGGGCGAACCGGCGGAGGTCCTGAACGGGTACGCCGACGGAGAAGCGCTGATCGTCGTCGGCACCGAGCACGGCCATATCGACGAGCATTGGTCTGGCTCCCGGTTGGGCGCGCGGCTGGCCGCCGCCGCGAGTGGGCCCGTTGCGGTGATTCCCGTCCCGGATACCCGCCGGCGCTCGGGTGTCATCGCGGGGATCGGTGGCCCCGACGAACCGAAATCCATTGCACTCTTCGCAGCGGAGTTGGCGCACCTCCTGGGCGAGGAACTTCATCTTGTCCACGCGTCCCCGGAGAACCCGGCCGGATCGGAGTCAGCCCTCGACACCACCACCGAGGCCGCCTTCGACCGCGCACTCGCGTCCATAGCGCACGCATTTCCGGCGGTCGTCGTGCACGGGCACGTCGAGCCTGCATCGCCGGCGTCTGCGCTCCTGCGGCGTGCCCGCGACGCATCCCTGATTGTCGTCGGAGCGCGCCGTCCCGGCGTCGCCCGGAGGCTGTTCCTGGGCTCCGTCAGCCACACCCTCGTGAGCAATGCCCCCTGCCCCACGATCGTCATGCCCAAGCGTGCGAAGGGAGCAATGTGAGTGACGCCGAGCGAGGAAGCACCGGGGCCACGGGCGTGACCAGCGTCGTGGCATGGAACGGTTCGGCCTCCTCCCGAGCCGCGTTGCTCTGGGGGTTGGAGCGCGAGCGGTCGGGACTCGGCGGGCTGATGCTGCTCACCGTCATCGACGAAGCCTTTCGGAGCTGCGGCCAACCGGCGATGGACGAACTCACGGTGGCCGCCAGGCAAGCGCTCGAGGCGGAGGCGGCCTGGATCGGGCAGATTGCGCCGGAGGTTGCCGTCACCGTGACGCTGTTCGAAGGCGATCCGGAGCGGGAACTCCTCCGGCATGCTCCGGAGGGGTCGATGCTAGTCGTCGGCCGGCAGGAGGCCCACTCGCACCTTCACCGGCGATCCCTGGCCTCCCGCCTGGCATCGCGGGCATCGGTGCCCGTTGCTCTCGTTCGGACGGATCCGGGCCAGGACCGGACCGGGGTTGTCGCGGGTGTCGACGGGTCGACGGCATCGACGGGGGCAGGGCTTGTCGCCGCCGAGGAGGCAACCCGGCGCCGCGAGCCGCTTCACCTCGTGCACGCCTGGCCCGGACCGGGCCCCGGGCTCGCCGCGATGGCAGACGCAGAAGGTGACCTTGCCAATCATCGGCGGCTGCTGGACGAGGCGGAGAGGTCCATTCGCGAGGGTTTCCCCTCGCTCACCATCGAATCGCACCTCGAGCCGGGCCCGGCCGCCTCGGCCCTGTCGCGGCACGCGCTTACGGCGGCCCTTCTTGTCGTGGGATCGCGCGCACACGGGCCGGTCAAGCGCGTCCTGCTCGGGTCGGTGAGCCGGACCCTGGCCGAGACCACGGATTGCCCGCTCGTCATCGTCACAGAGGGAGACCGCGAGCCGCAGCTTTCACCCGACCGCCCATGATGGCGTTCGGCGTGTTCCTGATCGGCCTGCTCGCCGTGATTGGCGGTGCGGAACTCGTCGTGCGCGGTGGCACCCGGATCGCCGAGCGATTCGGAATCTCCCCGATGGTGGTCGGCGTCACCATCGTCGCCATGGGCACGAGCGCACCGGAACTGGCGATAGGCATCGACGCGGCGCTGCGCGGCAGCGGTTCGCTCGCCGTCGGCAACATCGCCGGCACGAACACGCTCAATCTGCTCGTGATCCTCGGCCTGGTCGCCCTGCTGCAGCCTCTGAAACTGCGCTCGCAGACCCTCTTTCTCGACCTGCCGATGATCGTCGGCGCGGCGCTCCTGATGCTCATGCTCGCCTCCGACGGAGTACTCACCCGACTCGACGGCGGCATCCTGATCCTGCTCGGCATCGTCTACACGACTCTCATCGTTCGGGCCGCGCGACGGGAGAGCGTTGCGGTCCGCGCCCAGTTCGCCCGGGAATACGGCGCCACGAAACGAGAGCTCGGCTCAACCGGGCAGCTCGTGCGCGATTCAGTGGGACTTGTCGCGGGCATCGCGGTGATCGTGGTCGGTGCGGACTGGCTGGTCGACGGGGCGGTCGAAATGGCGCGAGGCTTCGGGGTTTCCGAAGCCTTCATCGGGCTGACAATCGTGGCGGTCGGCACATCCGCGCCGGAACTCGTCACCGCGATTGTCGCCACACTGCGCAATGCACGCGATCTCGCGGTGGGCAATCTGCTCGGCAGCAGCGTCTACAACATCGTCTTCATTCTCGGCGCAACCTCCCTGGTCCCCGACGGCGGGATAGCAATTGAGGCGCCACTGATCAGGGTCGACATTCCGGTCATGCTCGCGGCAACGATCGCCTGTGTGCCGGTGTTCCTGACGGGGCGGCGGATCCGGCGGCTCGAAGGAGCAGCATTCATCGCCGCCTACCTGGTCTACTTCACCTACCTGCTCACGGCGCGGTCATGACCACGGCCCGTCCGCGCGGCATCGTGAAGCGGCTACTCCACTCGCCCGTGTACCTTTTCCACGCCGGGTTGGGCTTCCTGCTCGGGCACCGTTTCCTCATGTTGGTACATACCGGCCGAACGTCGGGCAAGAGATTCGAAACCCCGCTGGAAGTCGTCCACTACGACCGAACGACCGGCGAGGTGATCGTCATGGCCGGCTGGGGTGAAGGGACCCAGTGGCTGCAGAATGTGGAGGCCGGCCTCGCACGGGAGATCTGGGTCGGGCGGTCGCGATTCGTTCCCACCGTGCGACGTCTGGGCGTTGACGAGGCCGAGGCGGTATTCGAACGCTATGAAACCCACAGCGGTCTGCCCCGCCCCCTCGTACGGTGGGTCCTCGGTCGTCTGCTCGGCTGGCGCTACGATGGCACGCCTGCCGGGCGACGTCGCGTGGTGGCGCAGTTGCCTCTGCTGGGATTTCGCCCGCCGGGGCAGGCGCCTACGACAACGCGGTGATATACGAGAATCCGGTGCTGTTGTTCTTGGTCATCGACAGCACCAGCTCCATGTGTGGCTCCAGTGCGGTGACCTTGTCCAGCGGAGAACCGATGATGAGCTGGAACCCCAGTCCCTTCCAGGCGGCCACGGCCCGGCCGGCGAACTCCGAGTCCGACTTCACGAATCCCTCGTCGAGGAAGACGGGTGCGAAGCGCGGGCGGGTGCGACTCTCATCGCCCAGCTGGAATCGCAGTGCGGCCCCGACGACGAAGGCCACCAGTTCCTGTGACTCCCCGCCGCTCTTGCCGCCGAGCGACGAGTAGGTGCTGGCCTCCACGCCGTCGGCAGTGGTGCGCACGGCGGTGATTTCCACATGTTTGCGAACATCGAGGAGAAGGTCGCGCTGCGACTCCTGCCTGGAACCGGCCTCCGGCCGTCGAATCAGGGTCATGAACGCCTGCAGTCGTGTGAACCGGCCCTCGGTCTGGTCGTCGGTGAGCTCCGCCGTCGCCGCGGAGGACAGGGCCTTGAGCTCCTTCCGAAACGCGGTGGAGTCGTCGCGGTGGAGGCGGCGCAGCGCGATCTTCAGGCGGTCGCGTCCGGCCCCGAACGGCAGGGTGGCGAGGATCTCGTTGATGGGCCTGAGCCGCTCCTCGATCTCCTCGATGGAGGTGTTGAAAGCCCCTATCAGGGGAACCAGATCCTGGCCGCTCCACAGTGACAACCGCCGCTTCCATTCCTGGCGCCGCTCGTGCAGGCCCAGCGTGTAGACGGCATCGAGAATGTCGCGGTAGCTCGTGTACGACTCCAGCGAGACGCCGATATTCGGATCCGGCCAGCGGCTTTGGAACGTCTCGAAGATGCGCACGAGCGAGTCCCGGGCGCTCGCGGCGCCGGCACGGTCCTGGGCGGACTGCTCCGTGAGTCGCTCGCGAAGACGTTTCACCGCGCCATCGAACGCGGCGAGATCGTCCTGGTCGCCAACGAAGGCGAACTGTGCGTCGAGATGGGCGGCATGCTCCTCGGGGAGCGTCGCGGAATTCGCCCTTTCGATGCGATCCAGCATGTCGCTGACGGCATCCTGACGGTCCACGATCCGTTCCTGATCGTCACGCAGCTTCTGTGCGTCCAGGTCGATGAGGTGCTTGCGCTTCTGGGCGCCCTCCAACTCGGTAGACAGGCGCTCTTCTTCGTGCTTCAGCCCGCGCAACACGTCGCTGGTCGCCAGGAGGCGTTCCTGCTCGGCCTCCTTCGTGCGGATCCTGCCCTCGGCCGCGTCCACGTCGATCGTCGGCCAGGCGATGTCGAGGATGTGCTGGTGAGCGTCCTTTCTGGCGCGGAGCTCGGCGATGCTGTTTGCCAGGGCGGCCGACTCCGCGGATGCCGCGTTGGCCGTTGCCTTCAACCGGGCCAGTTCCTCGGTGATCTCGTCCTGGCGAACCCGGCTGGAGAAGCCAATGATCGACTTCTGGTCGCCGTTCGCGCCGTGGGCCCCGCGCTTGCCATTGCGGGTCTGCCCGGTGGGCGTGACGCGAGGACCGTCCCCGACGAGTTCGGCGGCGGTCTCGACGCACTGCGCATCGAGGTTGGCCGCCTGCAGCCGGTTTTGCACCCACCGGCTGAATGGAGAGTGCCGGTAGACGAGCTTGCCCGAGACGTATCGGGCGTCACCGACGATGTCCTGGTGCGCGTGGAGCGCGACTCCTTCGAAGTGGATGCGAACCGGAATACGGAGCGGGTCGATGGCCTGGCTCAGCGACGCCAGCCGGGTCTCGTCGACGAGCATGACGCGCACGACGGATGACAGTGTCACCTCGGCCGCCTGGCGCCACCGGTCCTCGCCGGGGGCGATATCGATCAGCTCGGCCACGAAGGGCAGCTCCTCGGCCGGGATCCCGGCCGCCTCGGCGATCGTCAGGCGCGCGTTGTGCAGGTGCTGGGGAACCAGGCTCGCGCGCCCGCTCAGGAACGCGTGTTCCGTCTTGAGGGCGCGGATGCTCTCCTCGACCGGGTAGGACGCGCGCTGGAGAGCCGAGCGCTCGGCCTCGAGGCCTTCCTCTGTCCGGGGAAACTCGGCCAGGGCCCGTTCGGCGGCGGCCTGCGCGGCGACGAACTCCGCCGGCGAGCCGATGGAGAGCTCCAGCGGCTGGACGCGCTCGTCGAACTTCGCCCGGTCGCCGGCCACGTCGTCGCGGTCGTTCGCGAGCTGGCCGAGCTCGTTCCGCAGGCGTGAGAGCACGTCGCCGCCGTTGTCGCGCTGCTGCTCGCGGCTCGCGGCGACGCGCGCCTTCAGCTCGCTCTCGGCATCCCGAGCCGCGGTGGCCTCGGCCTGGTTGGCCCCGCGCCGCACCCGGTTGGCGTCGGCGGCACCGTCGAGCAGGCCCTGCTCCGTGCGGAGCTGCCAGAGCAGGAAGGGGGTGTCGCCGGCGCGTTGCACCCCGAAGGTGTCGATCAGGGCGGCCTTCTCGGTCGCCGTCTGGTAGTCGCTGTGCAGGTCGGGCAGACGCTCGAGCACCCTGGCCTTCTGCGCCTCGGTGACCATGGCGCCATAGGAGCGTTCGAGGTCCTCGAAGTGGTCGACGGCCTTGTCGGCGGCGGCGAAGGTGGCGGGTTCCTCCAGCACCATCGACTTGTAGAGCCCGTCGACGGTCTTGACCTGCTGTCCGGCCTGGATGCGGGCAAGCAGGCGCAGGGCCTTGGCGCCCTCGCCGTTGGCTCCGATGCCGAGCCGCGTGTACAGGGTCTGGGCGAACGCCGCATAGGTGTCGAAGACATCCAGATCGGGGAATCGGCTCTTCAGCGCCCGTTTGTCGAACCGGGCCTCCGTGAGCTCGGCCAGGTCGCGCAGGTCGAGGCGGCCGTCCGTCGTGGCCATCTTCATGGTGATGTCGGCGAACCTGCTTCCCCCGCGCGGCACGAAGTAGGCCCGCAGCACGGTGAAGCGACGCTGGTTGTCGTCGACAAAGGTCATCGACACGGCGCCCCAGGTCGACGCGTCCGCGCCGCGCAGCACCTGGTCCTGCATCTCGCCCGTGCCGGCTTCCCGGTTCGAGTCGGTTTTGCCCTTGATGTATGTCATCAGGTTGCGCTGGTCGACGCTGCGCGCCCGCCCCGAGCCGGCGTCGTTGGAGGCCCCGTTGAACGGGGTGTCTGAGGGCATCATGAGTGCCAGGTAGGCGTCGAGGAGGCTGCTCTTGCCCGTGCCGGATGCGCCGGAGATCAGGGTGGCCGTGGGCGCGAAGGCGACCTCGTGATGCCCCTGGAAGCCACCCCAGTTGACCATCTGGAAGCACTCGGCGCGCCACTGGGTGGTGCCTTCGGTGAGGCCGTCGGCGTAGAAGAGCGGGGAATCGGTCATGGTCATGAGACGGCCTCCAGCCGGGGCTCGGAGTTTTCTTCGCCGTTCTGCGCGACCAGCCACGCCAGCAGTTCGTTCAGCCGGTCGACGGGCAGCAGCACCTCGATCACGGCGGAGATGCGGAACCGGTCGGGATCGCTCGTCTTCAGCAGCACGCGTGCCTTGGCGAGGCTGTCCACCGCGGCGGCGGCCTTACGTGCGTCGCCCCAACGGTCGGTGGCGTGCTCCGGGCGGAAGTGAGCCACATTGTCGACGAGGTTGTCGCGGTCGACGATGACGATGTCGTGGCCGTTCGCGCGCTCGCTGCGGAAGCGCTGGCGCAGCAGCACGAGCAGGATCGTCTCCTCCCGCGTGTACGAGACGTCGTGCAGCAGGGTGGGGAACCGGTCGCCGCCCTCGGCGACCGCCTGCCGCTTGAAGGCCACCTCGTAGTGCAGGTCAACATGCAGGTCGAGGAATACGTCGTTGAGCCTCGATTTGAGCAGGCTCTGGGAGTCGAGGAGGGTGCGCCATTCGGCGGGTTGCAGCGCGGCGGAGATGTACCGGTGCTTGAGCAGCAGCACCAGGGTGCGGCGTTGCTCTACGGTGAGCCCACCCTCGTCACCCTCGAAGAGCGAGAAGCTGGCCGACTCCTCTTCCGGGGTGCCACGCTCCTCGTCACCGGTCTCGTCGTCGGCGTGCTCTGCGGTCCACTCGTCGGTCACGTCGTCCGTCACGTCGTCGGTCACTTCGTCGGTCAGCTCATGCGTCATGATCAGGTCCATAGTTCAGGGCGGACAGGGCCGCGGTTTCGTCCTCGGTGAAAGTGATTCGTGGCACCTCGAAGCTGCGAATGGAGCCATCCGGTCTCACGGTGTCGAAGCGCTCGAGCGCCTGTGCCCGGCTGACCGCGTCGATCTGGGTGGCGATCTGGAGCATCCCGAGGATCTCCACCGGGCGGCGCAGGTTCGCGTCCAGGTTGTTGAACGCGTCTCCGACGGATGCGGCGTCCCCCTGGGCGAAGGCCGTCACGATGGCGTCGCGCAACTCGTCCAGCAGCGGTCCGCCCTGCTTGCGCATGTCGTCGAGGCTGGGCGGCTCCGGCGCGTCGTCGGAGAC
>JBDTAA010000045.1:0-7411 GCA_039924805.1 Cryobacterium sp. | reverse complement strand
ATCTCCTCGACCGAGTGCCGCACCCGGGTCTCGGTGGGCGAGCCGGTCTGGTACCTCGTGCCGGACGGAGTCGTGCAGTACATCAGCAAGCGAGGTCTGTACGCGCGCTCCGCCGTCCGGAGTCCCGGCGTGGGAGGATGAGCGCATTGAACGGCAGCTCCGGCCGGAGCACCGTCCAGACCTGCGAAAGGCACCTGTGGCACTGACCGATCGAGCTCTGCGCCTCGTCGAGGCCGCCGCCGATGCAGCGGCAGACAAGCTCGCCACCGACATCATCGCGTTCGACGTGAGCGAGCAGCTCGCGATCACCGACGCCTTCTTGCTCTGCACAGCCAGCAACGACCGTCAGGTCAGAGCCGTCGTGGACGGTATTGAGGAGCGCCTGCGCGAGCTGGACGCCAGGCCAGCCCGACGCGAGGGCCAGCGCGAGTCCCGCTGGGTCCTGCTCGACTACGTCGACATCGTGGTCCACGTCCAGCACACCGACGAGCGCCTGTACTACGCCCTCGAGCGGCTCTGGCGTGACTGTCCGGTCGTCCCCCTCCCCGAGACGGTCAACGCCGCCTCGTCGGCGCGGAGCGGCTCCTGAGCGGAGGTCGCCGCGTCGTCATGTGGCGGCACGGCCAGACCCGCTGGAATCTCGAGCGTCGCTTCCAGGGCTCGACCGACGTGGCGCTGGACGAGGTCGGGGTCGAGCAGGCCGTACGCGGTGCAAGCCAGCTCGCCGCGCTCAAGCCGGCCAAGATCGTGAGCTCTCCGCTGCAGCGGGCATCGACGACCGCTGCCGAGCTGGCGCGGCTGACGGGACTCGAGGTGAGTTACGACGACCGCCTGCGCGAGCGGTTCGGTGGGTCCTGGGAGGGACTCACCGCTGACGAGATCTGGGAGCGCTTCCCCGAGCAGGCCGGCGACTGGCAGCCGGAGGACGGGGAGAGTGAGTTCGAGGTGGGTGACCGCGTGGCCGCCGCCTTCGCCGACGCGGTCGCGGCCACGGGCCTGGGCGAGACGCTGGTCATGGTGAGTCACGGCGGCGCGGTGCGCTGCGGTGTCGGGCGTGTGCTGGGTCTCCGCGAGGAGGTGTGGTGGCGGCTCGGCCCGCTCGGCAACTGCTCATGGTCCATGCTCGGCGAGGCGAGCGGTGACGACCGCGGCTGGCGGCTGCTGGAGCACAACGCCGGGACGCTGCCGGAGCCGGTGCTGTCCGACGACCGGTAGGGCCGCGGGCGATTCGGTCGGCTACCCGGGTCCGGCTAGACTTCCACGTCGGTCCAGGGGCTATGGCGCAGTTGGTAGCGCGTCTGCATGGCATGCAGAAGGTCAGGGGTTCGAGTCCCCTTAGCTCCACACCTGATCCATTGCCCGGTCGTCGTGGCCGTCTCGACACCATTGACTGGGCAGGCCATGAACCATCGAGGAGCGTCATGACCCACCCCCGTCCGGATCTAGGACCCCCGCCGCCGCTGCCCAAGAACGGGCTTCGAATCGTGCCGCTCGGCGGCCTGGGCGAGATCGGCCGCAACATGACCGTGTTCGAGCACCAGGGCAAGCTCCTGGTGGTCGACTGCGGCGTGCTCTTCCCAGAGGAGCACCAGCCCGGCGTGGACGTGATCCTCCCGGACTTCACGTCCATCCGAGAGCGGCTCGACGACATCGTCGCGATCGTCTTGACCCACGGTCATGAGGACCACATCGGCGGCGTGCCGTACCTCCTGAAGGAGCGCGCTGACATCCCATTGGTGGGATCGAAGCTGACGTTGGCGTTCATCGACGCCAAGCTCAAGGAGCACCGCATCACGCCGAAGACGCGGGAGGTCAAGGAAGGCCAGCTCGAGCGGTTCGGCCCCTTCGACCTCGAGTTCGTGGCCGTCAACCACTCCATCCCGGACAGCCTGGCCGTCGCCATCCGTACGAAGGCCGGCCTCGTGCTCCATACCGGCGACTTCAAGATGGATCAGTTCCCGCTCGACGGGCGGATCACCGACCTGCGGGCCTTCGCCCGCCTCGGCGAAGAGGGGGTCGACCTGTTCCTCGTCGACTCCACCAACGCCGAGGTGCCCGGCTTCACGATCTCGGAGGGCGAGCTCGCCCCCGCCATCGACACCGTCTTCCGCACGACCAAGGGACGGGTCATCGTCTCGAGCTTCGCGAGCCACGTGCACCGCATCCAGCAGGTGCTCGACACCGCCCACCGGCACGGACGCAAGGTCGCGTTCGTCGGTCGCTCGATGGTGCGCAACATGGGCATCGCCCGCGAGCTGGGCTACCTCACCATCCCCGACGGGCTCGTGGTCAAGGACCTCAAGGCCCTGGACCGCCTGCGCCCCGACCAGCAGACGATCATCGCCACGGGGTCGCAGGGCGAGCCGATGGCCGCCCTGGCCCGCATGGCCAACCGCGACCACCCCGTGAGCATCACCGCGGGCGACACGGTGCTGATGGCCAGCTCGCTGATCCCCGGCAACGAGAACGCGATCTACCGCGTCATCAACGGGCTGACCCGCTGGGGCGCCAACGTCGTGCACAAGGGCAACGCACGGGTGCACGTCTCCGGCCACGCCAGCGCAGGCGAGCTCGTCTACTGCTACAACCTGGTCAAGCCGACCAACGTCATGCCGGTGCACGGTGAATGGCGCCACCTCAAGGCCAACGCCGACCTCGCCATCCGTACCGGCGTCGACGAGGACCGCGTTTTGATCGTGGAAGACGGCGTTGTCGTCGACCTCGTCGACGGCAGGGCCAAGATCACCGGTCGCGTGCCGGTCGAACTGGTGTTCGTTGACGGGATGACCGTCGGCGGCGAAGACGCGCAGAAGGCCTCGCAGGAGGCCATGGCCCACCGGGTGAAGCTCGCCGAGGAGGGCGCGATCACCATCCTCGGTATCCTCAACACGAAGACCGGCCTGCTGGCCGAGCCGGTGGAGTTCATCTCCCGCGGCTTCGTGCACGACGCCGAGTGGGTTCGCGGAGCGACCAAGGCAATCGACGATGCGATGAAGGTCGCCAACAAGGTCAAGATCGTCGACGGCCCGGCACTGGAGCACATCTTCAGCGACAGCGTGACCCGGTGGATGCAGCGCAAGTACCGCCGCCACCCCGTCATCACCGCGGTCGTCGTCGACGCGTAAGCAGTCGACCGAGCATCTCGGCACAGGAAGACCGGCCGGCCCCGTGGGGGCCGGCCGGCTTTTTTGTGCCTGCTGAGACTGCGTGCCGCCGGGCCCGTGGCGACCGGGCCTGTGTGGCTGCCTAGTTGGCGGGGCCGCCGGCGGCGAGGTCTTCCAGGAGCAGCTCGGGGTGGTCGCGCACGGTGTTGCGCAGGCGCCAGGGTGTGCTGAACAGGGCCAGCAGCGTGCCGTCGGTGCGCATCAGCACCTCCACCTGCCGGTCGTGGCCGAGGATGAGGGCGCTCTCCTTGTCGGTGCGGCGCGCCAGCTGGTAGGGCAGGGTTTCCATGCGGATCGCCGCGCCGAAGTCGTGGGTCATCCGCTCTTCGACGACCTCGAACTGCATCGGGCCGACCGCGCCGAGCACCGGGGCCTGGTCGCCGCGGAGCTCCGAGCGCATGACCTGGATGACGCCCTCGTGGTCGAGCTGGTCGATGCCGCGGCGGAACTGCTTGTGCTTGCTCGTGTCGGCCGGCCGCACGACCCGAAAGTGCTCGGGGGCGAAGATCGGCAGCTGGGGGAAGGCGACGGAATCGCCCTCGAAGATGGTGTCGCCCACGCGCAGGACCGAGGCGTTGACCAGGCCGACGATATCGCCGGGCCAGGCCTCGTCGGCCACCTCGCGCTCCTTGCCGAACAGGTGCTGCGCGTACTTGGTGGCGAAGGGTCGCCCGGAGGCGGCGTGGGTGACGATCATTCCGCGGCGGAACTGGCCGGAGCACACGCGCACGAAGGCAACGTAGTCGCGGTGCGATGAGTTCATTCCGGACTGCACCTTGAAGACGAAGCCGGAGAACGCCGCGCTCACGGCCCGATGGCCCCCGACGGCGTCTTCCCGGGCCTCGGCGGCCGGGGCGAAGTCGACAAGGGTGTCGAGGATGTGCTGCACGCCGAAGTTGAGCACCGCGGCGGAGAACAGGACGGGGGTGGTTTCGCCGGCCAGGAATCGAGCCTGGTCGTGGTTCTGGTCTTCTTCGGCCAGCAGCTCGGATTCCTCGGCGGCCGCCACCCAGGCGTCGCCCTCCTCGGAGGCCGCTACGGTGGCGGTGATGCGCTGCGCCTCGGCGGTCGTCGCCCCGCCGGCGGTGCGGGTGGAGCGGATGAATTCGTCGGTGTCGCGCTCGATGACTCCACGGAAGTCGCCGGCGATGCCGACGGGCCAGGTCAGAGGGGTCGGGATGAGGCCGGTGCGGGTGCGGATCTCGTCCATCAGGTCGAGGGCGGCCGAGCCGGGCCGGTCCCACTTGTTGATCACCGTGATGACCGGGATGCCGCGCTGCTTACAGACCTCGAAGAGCTTCATGGTCTGCACCTCGAGGCCCTTGCTTGCGTCAACGAGCATGACCGCGGCGTCGACGGCGGAGAGCACGCGAAAGGTGTCCTCGGAGAAGTCGGCGTGGCCGGGGGTGTCGACCAGGTTGATCACGCTGTCGCGGTACTCGAACTGGATGGCCGCTGACGTGATCGAGATGCCTCGAGCCTGCTCCATCGCCATCCAGTCGGACACGGTTCCGCGGCGGCCGGCCTTGCCGTGCGTCGCGCCGGCGCTGGTGATGGCGCGGGCGTGCAGCAGCAGTGCCTCGGTGAGCGTGGACTTGCCGGCGTCGGGGTGGGAAATCACCGCGAAGGTGCGACGGCGGGTGGCTTCGGCCTGGACCTGTGGGTTCTGCGTCTGGTGGTTCTGCACCTGTGGGTTGGAGACGTCAGTGAGCTGAGTCATGGATTCTCCTTCCGCGGGATGATTCCAGACTGTCCACTCTACCTCAACGTGAGGGTTGGGCCCGATGCTCCGCGAGGAGCGGCCGCCGAGTGGCGCGTGCGCCCAAACCGTCGCTAAGCGCCTACCCAGAGCGACGTTTTGGGCGCACACGCGGCCGAGTGGGCGGGCCGGGCAACGCGCCGGTTTGCTTGACAATCGCCGACTGAACCGGTTTAGTTGAGGAGGCTGAACCGGTTCAGGGATCGCGGCACACGACCAACCGCCCCTTCGGATGCCGGCTCTCATTGCCCGAACCAGGATAGACAAATGACGTACAAAGATGTCCGCTCACGATCACTATCCAGGCCGGTGGCGCTTGTCGCCGCGGTGTCCATGTTGCTGCTGGGGGCGGGAACGGCCACCGTCGCGACCGCCGCACCGGCCGCATCCGTCACGCCCAGCGCCACGCGCGCCTCGGCCCCGCTAACCAACCTCGGCCACCTGAACTTCCTGCTCGACAGTGTGCCGCTGACAGAGGTCGACGGGCACACCACCTACCAGCTCGACACCAAGCCCACGGCAGAGGCGCCGTGGACCTACGCGGACAAGAAGGCCGACGGCAGCTACGGTCGCGTCGGCGGCGGGTCGCTGGATGCCGCCACCGGCCACTGGAGCCAGGGCGCATACAACGCCGACGACATCTCCCGTGCGGCCGTCGTCTACCTGCGGCACTGGAAGCAGACCGGCGACGCCGGCAGCCGCGAACACGCCTTCCAGAACCTGCGCGCCCTCACGTACCTGCAGACGTCGACCGGCCCGAACGCCGGCAACGTGGTGCTCTGGCAGCAGGCCGACGGCACGCTGACGCCGAGCGCCAGCCCGAAGGAGCTGCCCGACCCGAGCGACTCGGCCGAGTCGTACTGGGTGGCTCGCACCGTCTGGGCGCTGGGCGAGGGCTACGCGGCATTCAAGAACACCGACCCGGAGTTCGCGGCCTTCCTCCAGGACCGCCTGCACCTGTCGCTGGACTCGCTGAACCGGCAGTCGCTCGGCAAGTACGGCAGCTTCGACGTCGCAGACGGCGTCGAGGTCCCGGCCTGGCTCATCGCCGGCGGCGCCGACGCCTCCGCCGAGGCCGTGCTGGGCCTCTCCGCCTACGCCACGGCTGCCCCGAGCGACGCGGCCGCCAAGACCGCCTTGACCCGCTTGAGCGAGGGCGTCGCCGGGATGTCATCCGGTTCGGTGGACCAGTGGCCCTACGGCGCGATCCTGCCATGGAACAAGTCGCAGACGCTGTGGCACGCCTGGGGCGGAATGGCACCGGCCGCCGTCGCCACGGCCGCCGGTGTGCTCGGCCGGAACGACCTGCTGACCGCTGCCATCAAGGATTCCGCCCAGTTCACCCCGCAGCTGCTCGCCGCGGGAGGGCCGGACAACGCCTGGACCCCCACCCCCGGTGAGGCACAGATCGCCTACGGCGTCGACTCCAGGCTGCAGGGACTGGTGGCGACCGCGAAGGCCGCGAAGGCTCCCGGTCTCCTCGACGTGGCCGCGATCACGGCCGGCTGGTATTTCGGTGCGAACCGCAGCGGCGCCCCGGCGTACAACCCGGCAACAGGAACCGCCATCGACGGGATCGAGTACGACGGACGGGTCAACCCCAACTCCGGCGCCGAATCCACCATCCACGCGCTGCTCTCGATGCTGGCCCTGGATGCGAATCCCCAGCTGAAGGAGAAGGCCCTCGGCATCGACGAGACGGTCGGCACGACCGGGCTGAGCGTCGTCGAGGCGGAGTCGGGCACCATCACCGGCAGCGGATCCGTCGTCACGCCCCCGTCGGCCTGGACGGGCGAGGCCAACTGGTCGAAGGGCGCCTACGTGGCGCTCGGCGCCGGCGGCACCGTGAGCATCCCCGTTCCCGCCGCCGACCAGGCGCGGAACGTCTACCCGATCGTCAACCAGGGAGAGTCCTCGGCCGGCGAAACGAGCTGGAGCGCGGGGACGACGCGCCTCGGCAGCACGCAGAACGGTGGAGCAGGGGCCCAGGGCATCACCGATGCACCGGGCAAGCTCTTCCCGTTCTCGCTGAGCCACACCCTGCCGGCCGGTTCCACCGCCGTCATCGGGGCGAGCACCGGCGAGGCGGCGCTGGACGCGCTGCTGATCCAGCCGCTGATCTCCACCGTCGCCGTCACCGGCCCGGCCGGGGACTCGACCCTCTACGTCAGCGCGGCCGCCGTGTCGAGCGTGCGCACGGTCGCCGTACCGAAGGGGTTCAAGCTCGAGCAGCACGGGTTCGATTCGAGCGGCCGGTCCGTCTCGCCCAGGGGCGACACGCTGAACAGCTCCGGACGGGTCACGATTGCCGCCGGAGGCTTCACCGTGGTGAAGCTGGTTCGTAAGTAACGACGCCGGATGTAACGCGGCGGGGCCGTCACCCAGGGGGTGGCGGCCTCCTCGCCTCCTCGCCTCCCCGCCCGCCCGCGCACGCCCCGCCCGCCCGCGCCCCTCGCGCCCGCCCCTCGCGCGTGCGTCTCGCGCCCGC
>JBDTAA010000044.1:0-4271 GCA_039924805.1 Cryobacterium sp. | reverse complement strand
GACACCGACGACCCGCTGATGTTCGTCGACGAGGCGGACCTGCCCTCGTTCCGCTCCGGCACCCTCTTCGTCGACGTCTCGTGCGACGAGGGGATGGGCTTCTCCTGGGCGCGGCCCACGAGCTTCGTCGACCCGATGTTCGAGGTGGGGGACGGGCTGCACTACTACGCGGTCGACCACAGCCCGTCCTACCTGTGGAACTCGGCCACCTGGGAGATCAGCGAGGCGCTCCTGCCGTACCTGGAGGACCTGATGTCGGGCCCCACCCAGTGGGAGGCGAACGAGGTGCTTCGGCGCGCGATCGAGATCCGAGACGGGGTCATCGAAAATCCGAATATCCTGGCCTTCCAGCACCGGTCGGCCGACTACCCGCACACTCGCGGCGAATAACTTCTCCTCCCCCGCGGCGGCTGTGGGCAACCACGCACCGATGTCCGAAAACCGCGAGACCCCTCCGTCTGCGCCGACTACAGTCGAATCATGGCCAGCACAGCAACGTCCTTGATCCGGGTTCCGAGCCCGCTCGGTCGCCTGGAACTCACCAGCGACGGCGAGCAGATCCTGTCGCTGTCGATCGAACGCGACGGGCATCTTCCGCTGGAGGGCGCACCAGAGGTTTCCTCCCCGGTGCTCGTGCGGGCCGCGCAGCAGCTGGGCGAGTACTTCGCCGGCACACGCACCTCCTTCGACGTCCCCATCCGCCTCACCGGCGGCACGACGTTCCAGCAGGCGGTGTGGCACCGCCTCGCGACGATCGGCTTCGGCGAGTTCCTGTCGTACGGCGAGCTCGGGCTCGAGATCGGTCGACCGGGCTCCGGCCGCGCCATCGGCGGCGCCGTCGGCGCGAACCCCGTGCCGATCCTCATCGGCTGCCACCGGGTTCTTGCCTCCAACGGCCGCATCACCGGGTACAGCGGCGGCAACGGCATCCCGACCAAGGTCTGGTTGCTCGACCACGAGGGCATCGGGCACGCTGCGTGAGCGATCTCCCCGTGCGGGCATCCGTGATCGTCGGACCGGACGGCCTCGCGCGGTGCGCCTGGGTCGGGACCGACGCGGAATACCTGCGGTACCACGATGAGGAATGGGGTCGCCCCCTGCTCGGCGACCAGCGCCTGTTCGAGAAGCTCTGCCTGGAGGGATTCCAGGCCGGATTGTCCTGGATCACGATCCTGCGCCGCCGCCCGGCCTTCCGGGCCGCGTTCCACGGCTTCGACATCGACCGGGTCGCGGCAATGGATGAGACCGACGTGGAGCGACTCGTCGTCGACGCCACGATCATCCGTCACCGAGGCAAGATCGAGGCGGCCATCGGCAACGCCCGCGTCACACGAGAGTTGGGCGGGAGCCTCGCCGAGCTGATCTGGAGCTTCGCGCCGCCGCCCCGGCCGCACCGGCCGGTTGCGTTGCACGAGATCCCCGCGATCACGCCCGAGTCAACCGCGCTGAGCGCCGACCTGCGTCGCCGGGGCTACCGCTTCGTGGGGCCGACCACGATGTACGCCCTCATGCAGTCCGCCGGCCTCGTCGACGATCACGTCCTCGACTGCCACCGCGCCTCCGCAGACTAACCGCGCGAACCCGCAGTCGTGGTCGTTATTCGTGTGGCAAATCGACCACGACTGCGTTTTCGCGGCAGATAGCAGGGCGGTCAGGGGCGGGCGGCGGCCACAATCTGGTCGACCACGAGCTCCAGCTCGCCCGGCGCGCCAGGGTGGAGCCGAAAACCGGCCGACGGCGCCCACTCGAGCAGCTCATCCGCCGTGCGGAACGCGTGGCCGTGCAGGAGAATGGCGCGGGTGAACTCGCCCTTCGACTTCTTGTTGAAATGGTTGAGTGCGCGCTTTTGCCCGCCGGGGGCCTCGGTGACAACCCGCAGGAACAGCGACTCCGGCAGGGCCGGCGCCGCGCCGAGGGCCACGTAGGCCTCCGATCGCAGGTCGAGCACGAGCCCCTCTGCCCCCGCCAGCACCGTGGTGGCCGCGCCGCCCCAATGCTTCTTCAGCGGATGCCCCGGCAGCCGGGAGTCGTGCGACAACCGGTAGGCCGGAACGAGATCCAAGGCTCCGATCGGCCCGAACAGCGCCGAGTGCACGAGCACGTGCCGTCCCGCGAATTCTCGAGAGGCGCGCGAGAGAGTCGGCGCATCGAGCGCGTCGTAGAGCACGCCCGTGTAGCGGTCGAGCGCCGGCATGGTCGGCGAGGTCGTCAGGGCACGGTTGCGCTCGACCTCGATCGCCTGGGTCCGGCCGAGCTTGAGCGCGGCCATCATGGCATCCGGGTCCCGGGCCAGGGCGCGCAGCGCACGCACAAGTACCCGCCGCTGAGTGTTCAGCGACGGGTACGTGAGTGCGGCGAAATCAAGCGGTTCACCGGTGCCACCGGAGCGTTTCGTCTCCGACGGCGGAAGCAGTACGAGCAAGGTGGGTTAGACGAGCCCTGCCTCGCGGGCGACGATCGTGATGGTGTCGTTCTCAACGGAGAGGAAACCGTCAGCGGCCTCGGCCACGATCTTCGATCCGTCGGCCAGCGTCACGCGAACCTCACCTGCGGCGAGGTTCGCGAGCATGGGCTCGTGGCCGGCGAGAATACCGATCTCGCCTTCCACGGTGCGAGCAACGACCATGGTCGCCTCGCCGGACCAGACCTGCCGGTCCGCCGAGACAACACTGACGTTGAGCGGCGCGGAAGCCATGGTTAGCCGTTCTCCTTCTGGATCTGAGCCCACTTCTCTTCGACGTCGGCGATGCCACCGACGTTGAAGAAGGCCTGCTCGGCCACGTGGTCGAAGTCTCCGTTGGAGATCGCGGTGAACGCCTCGATGGTGTCCTTCAACGGAACCGTCGAACCCTCTACACCGGTGAACTTCTTCGCCATGTAGGTGTTCTGCGACAGGAACTGCTGGATACGACGGGCGCGTGAAACGGTGACCTTGTCTTCCTCGGAGAGTTCGTCAACGCCGAGGATCGCGATGATCTCCTGGAGTTCCTTGTTCTTCTGGAGGATCGCCTTGACGCGTACGGCCGTGTTGTAGTGATCGGCACCCAGGTAGCGGGGGTCGAGGATACGGCTGGTCGAGGTGAGCGGGTCGACGGCCGGGTAGAGGCCCTTCGACGCGATCTCACGCGACAGCTCGGTCGTCGCGTCGAGGTGCGCGAACGTCGTTGCCGGAGCCGGGTCGGTGTAGTCGTCGGCGGGCACGTAGATCGCCTGCAGCGAGGTGATCGAGTGGCCACGCGTCGACGTGATGCGCTCCTGGAGGATACCCATCTCATCGGCGAGGTTCGGCTGATAACCCACGGCGGACGGCATGCGGCCCAGCAGGGTCGAAACCTCGGATCCGGCCTGGGTGAAGCGGAAGATGTTGTCGATGAAGAGCAGAACGTCCTGCTTCTCCACGTCGCGGAAGTACTCGGCCATGGTGAGGGCGGAGAGCGCGACGCGCAGACGCGTTCCCGGCGGCTCATCCATCTGGCCGAAGACGAGGGCGGTCTTGTCGAAGACGCCGGCCTCTTCCATTTCGGCGATGAGGTCGTTGCCCTCACGGGTGCGCTCGCCGACACCGGCGAACACGGACACTCCACCGTGGTCCTGCGCGACGCGCTGGATCATTTCCTGGATCAGGACGGTCTTGCCGACACCGGCGCCACCGAAGAGTCCGATCTTTCCACCGAGAACGTACGGCGTGAGGAGGTCGATGACCTTGATGCCGGTCTCGAACAGCTGGGTCTTGGACTCGAGCTGGTCGAATGCCGGGGGCTTGCGGTGGATGGGCCAGCGCTCGGTGATCTCGATCTTCTCGCCGGGGGCTGCGTTGAGCACCTCGCCGATGACGTTGAACACCTTGCCCTTGGTGACGTTGCCGACGGGGACCGTAATGGGTCCGCCGGTGTCGCGTACTTCCTGGCCGCGGACGAGTCCGTCGGTCGGCTTCAGCGCGATGGCACGAACGAGGTCGTCACCGAGGTGCAGTGCAACCTCGAGCGTGATCTCGGTCGACTCTTCGCCGATGGTGATCGTGGTCTTCAGGGCGTTGTAGATGCCCGGGATCGAGTCGTGCGGGAACTCGATGTCGACGACGGGGCCAGTGACGCGCGCGATGCGGCCGACAGCGCCTGCCGTGTCCTCCGCGCGGACTGGCGCGGTTGCGGTGTCAGTCATAGCTCTCTCTTCTCTAATTACTTCTTGGTGGATGAGAGCGCGTCGGCTCCACCCACGATCTCGGAAATCTGCTGGGTAATCTCGGACTGGCGCGCGTTGTTGGACAGTCG
>JBDTAA010000043.1:0-10010 GCA_039924805.1 Cryobacterium sp. | reverse complement strand
GACGAATGCGCTGAAGCTGGGGAGGGATGGTGCTTGCTTTGTCATGGTGCTCTCTTCTGGTTTTCCGCTATTTCTCAGGCGGATCCTCAGCGCTGAGGGCTCCTGGAAGCGCGCGGGCAACTCGCCGATCGGGCCTTGCCTACGCAGTTTATGGGCAGTTCACCCCCATTCGGGTATCGGGGCCGCCGAACCGCCCGGCGGTTCGCCCGCGCCGGGTCTCCCCGCTAGACCAGCCCGGGGATCCGCAGCCAGCCGGCCGAGGTCAGCACGACGACCGTATTGACGACGAGTGCGGCGATGACCAAGGTAGGCGCGCCCTTGCGGCCGCGGCCCGGGAGGAGCAGCACGAGCAGAAGGACGGCCTCGAGTATGAGCGCAAAGAGGAAAGTGGTGAACGGGGCCGGCAGCGCGGTGAAGGAGGAAACCAGCATCAGCGACGCGGCCGCAATTTCAATGATGGGCAGGAGTGAGTTGCCGCGCGTTCCGCGCAGACGTCTGACTCCGTCCACGATGGCGAGCGCCCCCGCCACGATGGTGACGAGCAGAAGCCAGGAAATGGTAATCATGCTTCTTCCTTTCGGGAAGGATGGTCCACGGGCCGCTGCGGCGCCGATCCCCAAGAATAGTGGCCGCCGGCCGCCGCGCCGGCGTCAGCAGAACGCCGAGATGCCCGTGACGGCCCTGCCAACGAGGAGGGCGTTGACCTCGTAGCTGCCCTCGTACGAGTAGATCGCCTCGGCGTCGGCGAATATTTTGGCCATCTCGAAGTCGGTGCTGATCCCGTTTCCGCCGAGGATGCCGCGGCCGAGCGCGACCGTCTCGCGCATGAGCGACGTGCACGATGCCTTGGCGAGCGCCGCCTGGTCCATGCTGAGGCGACCGGATTCCTGCAACCGCGCCAGCTGGATCATCAGCGACAGCGACAGCGTTGCGTTACCGATCATCCGGGTGAGCTGCTCCTGGACGAGCTGGAATGACGCGATGGGCCTGCCGAATTGTTGGCGTTCGACGGCGTAGGCCCGAGCGACGTCGAAGGCGGCGAGCTGCTGGCCGACCGACTGCCACGCCACCCAGACCCGGGAGTTCTGCAGCAGCCCGTTCGTGTCGCGGAAGCCGTTGGTTCCCGGGAGCCGGTTCTCGGCGGGAATGCGCACATTGTCGAGCGTGAGGTCCGCGTTCTGCACGATTCGCACGGCGATCTTGTTCTCGATGGTCGATGCGGTGAACCCGGCGCGTCCCTTCTCAACGATGAACCCTTTGATCTGGTGATCCGCCGTGTCCCGCGCCCAGACGAGCACATAGTCGGCCATGGCGCCGTTGCCGATCCACCGCTTCTGGCCGTTCAGCACCCACTCGTCGCCCTCGCGGGTCGCGGTGGTGGCCATCTCGCGGGAGATGTCGGAGCCGTGCCCGGGTTCCGTCAGCGCGAACGCGCCGATGGTCTTGAGCGCGAGGAGGTCCGGCAGGAGCCGGGCACGGTGGTCGTCGGAGCCGAGCGTCTTGATGGCGGTGGCGAACAGCTCGTGGTGCACGCCGAAGAACGTGGAGATGGAGGTATCCGCCCTGGCGAGTTCCATCTGGATCAGCCCGGTCAGGAGGTGGCTGGTTGGCTGGTCGCCGGCGCCGCTGACATTCTGGCTCGCCAGCTTCGGCAGGAGCTCAAAGGGGAACTCGGCCCGGTTCCAGTAGCCAACCGCGATCGGGCGCACCTCGGCCTGGAAGAACGCGCGGGCCGCGGCAAGTCGCTCTCGCTCACCGGGTGCGAGCAGCTCATCGACGAAGATCAGGTCGGCATCCGGGTACGGGAGCTGCGGCTCGGCCGCGAGCGCAGCCGGGTTCTCTGCGGTGATATTCACTGTTGCCTCGCGTTCGATCGCATCGTCGATGATACGAAATCGAGTACGAGCGTACACTGATATTCCGTAGACTGGTAGCCTGCGCCACGAGGGCACCATCGAGAGGGACACCATGCTCAGCTCCCCGGCACCTGCCCTACCCCTGGGCGCCCCCCGCCCGCGATGGTCGGCTCGCCAGGATGAGCTGTTCGGCCAGCTCGTGGAGCTGTTCCTCCGGGAAGGGTTCTCCGACATCACACTCGCCGCCGCCGCGACCCGGCTTCGCTGCTCGAAGACGACGATCTACTCCCTCGCCAGCAGCCGCGAGCAGCTCGTTCGTTCGGTGGTCGTGCACTTCTTCCGGGGAGCAGCCGAGCGCGTCGAGCAGAAGCTCTCGGCCGCCGTCGACCCGGCGGGCCGCATCGGCGTTTACCTGCGGGCGGTCGGCGGCGAGCTGCGGCCGGCGTCCGCCGCGTTCTTCGATGACGTTGCGGCATTCCCGCCGGCCAACGAGATCTACGAGCGCAACACCCGGATCGCCGCCGGCCGGGTGCGTGAGCTGATTTCGGAGGGCGTCGAGCAGGGCTCCTTCCGCCCCGTGCCGGCCGCCTTCGTCGCCGAGGCCGTGACGGCCGTCATGGTGCGCATCCAACAGCGGCAGATCTCCGCGGCGACGGGTCTCACCGACGCCCAGGCCTACGACGAGCTCGCCACGCTCATCGTGCAGGGGATCCGGGTCTCCTGAACGCCCGCCTCCGCGTCCGGTCCCCCGAAATGCCGACTTCACGGTGCGGCCGAATGAGCGCAGTATGGGTTGTGTGAGATCCCCCGGTTCTGTGAACCGGAGACGAGGCAGGGTGGCATTCGGGTTGCCGCCCTGCCTCTTTTTTTGTCGTTCTACTGCCGATTCGTCTTACTCCCACGCGCTCCGGGTGTTGCCTCTCGCGGTCGAATCGTCACGCAATACCGCCGCCGTCGACGACAAGGGCCGCACCGGTGACATAGCTCGACTCATCGCTGGCGAGCCAGACAACGGCGGCGGCGATCTCGTGGGGCTCACCCATGCGCTTCAGGGGGCGATCGGCTGATTCGGCCAGGAATGCGTCGGCGTCCTGGGAAAGCTGGCGGGCCTCTTCCCGAAGCATTCCCGTGTTGACGTCTCCGGGATTGACGGAGTTCACCCGGATGCCGTCAGGACCGTGATCGATTGCCAGTGCCCGCGTCATGTTGACGACAGCACCCTTGGACGCGCAGTAGGAGATCGCCTTTCCACCACCCTTCAGGCCCCAGCCGGAACCGGTGTTGACGATGGAGCCACCTCCATTGGCGGCCATGATCGGCACGACGTGCTTGCTCATGAGGAAGATCGACTTAACGTTGACGCCAAACACGCGATCCCATTCCTCTGCCGTGGTCTCGACAGCCGTGGTGCGACGGATGATGCCGGCATTGTTGAAGACGACGTCCACACCGCCGAATGCCTCGACCGTGGTTGCCAGAATGCGCTGGATGTCGTCTTCATTCGAAACGTCGGCAGCGATTGCGACGGCCGTGCCACCACCCGCGCGGATCTCATCGGCGACGGCCTCGGCGGCATCTTCCCGCAGGTCGACGACAGCGACCTTTGCCCCCTCGGCCGCGAAGGCGAGCGCGGTCGCGCGCCCGATCCCGCCCGCTCCGCCGGTGACGATTGCATTCTTGTTCTCTAGACGCATGATTGTGCTCCTTCATTTTCTGGGGCTTGAACAGGATAAACACCGACCGTGTGCGCGCCGGTAATCACACGGATGTAACCAGCCAGGCTGCGGTCGAATTTCGGGTTGCCGGTGTCGACGAGCAGCGGACGCCCGGCGAGTGCGGTGAGTTTCTCCTCCGTTGCGACAACGAGGAGGGGGTCCGCGCCCAGCCTCTCAAGGACCGCGGCGGAGATTTGCTGATTGCCCCGCCCGAGCAGGAAGCCCTGGCCGCCGATGACCGTGACGACCGCTTTCGCTGGGGCCCCTGCCACGATCTCGAGCAGCTGTTGCTCGGATGCGTCGGCCAGGATGAGCCCTCCGGCGCGAACCACATCGACGCCAAGTGGGGTCTTTGCAAGGCCGAGCTGTCGCGCCACCTCCAGGGTGGTTCCGCCGGGGCCAAGCAGATACGCGGTCGTGTCATCCATCGCCGCGACGGCGCCGCGCGCCGCAGCTGTGACGGCGGCCGCCTCGGAGACCGGAGTGGCGCTCTTTCGCGACTGGGTACGCCCAACGAGGTAGGGCACCTGCACGAGAGCGAACAGTTTCGGGTCGACCCTTCCGTGCCGGATCTGTTCCTCGTCGACGTCGAGCACCTCCCGCCGTTCCAGGGGAAGCCGCTCGTCGCTCAGCCAGCGGGCGGCCAGTGCACCGGCGGCCGACGGGCTCACGGCGAAGCAGCCGGAGTACATCTTCACCCCGGCCGGCACCCCGAGCATCGGTTGCTCGGGGTGCAGGACGGAGGCCACGTCGCGCGCGGTTCCGTCGCCTCCGACGAAGAGGAGCAAATCGGCGCCGGCGTCGAGGAGGGCCCGGGTGGCGGCCGCCGTGTCTGCCCCGGTCGAGGGCGACTCGGCCCGGTAGACGACGCGCGCGGACAACCCGACCGCGCGCACGGCATCGGCCCCCATCGCCCCCTCGGCGGTGATGATCTCGACGTGCGGATGTGCGGCGGCGATGACCGCGAGGGCGGCCTGGGCACGCTCCCCCGACCGCGCCCGTGCGCCCCTGGCGAGCGCGGCCGCCTGCACGTCGGCGCCGTCACTCCCCTTCAGCCCGGCAGGCACACCGACCCCGGCGACGGGGTTGATGAGCAGGCCGATTGAGCGCGTCACGCTGGCCTAGCTGAAGTACTTGCGCTGGTACGCGCGCCAGGTGATGGCCCAGCGCTCTGGGTCGTCGAGGTCGTCATGGTGGGTGTGATGCACGGTCTGGTTGTGCGGCGCGGTGCGCACGACCTCCGGCGTTTCCCTGGCCTCGCGCGCGACCTCGGCCAACACGGCCGCGTATTCATCGAGTTCGGTCATCGAGTAGGACTCTGTCGGCTCGAGCGTGAACGGCTGCGGCACGACGTAGGGGTGGTGACTGGTCCAGTAGTGCATGCCGAAGTCCGTGGCTCGCACACCGATCTCTTCCGAGGTGATGCCGGTCTCCTCGAACAGTCCCTCCCAGGAATAGCGAACCTGCTCGATGCGGCGACGGCCAGTGGCGTACGGGGCCGATGCGCCGGGGATCTCGAGGATGCGCTTCATCAGGTAATTGTTGTTCAACACGGCAATCTCGGCAACGGCGCGCAGCCCCTCGGCACCGAGGGCCATGATCCACGAGTACGCGCGCACCAGGTTGGGCACGACACCGTAGAACGGTGCGACCTTTCCGATGGACTGCGGGCGGTCTGCGTTCAGCGCAAAACGGTCGCCGACCTTCTCGATGACGGGTCCAGGCAGGAACGGAGCGAGTGCCTCCGAGACGGCGTTCGCACCGGCGCCGGGGCCGCCACAGGCGTGCGGAGTGGAGAACGTCTTGTGCAGGTTGAAGTGGCAAACGTCGAAGCCGGCGTCGCGGGCGCGAGTGATACCGAGGATGCCGTTGGCGTTGGCCTGGTCGTACGACGCCAGCGCGCCGACCGAATGGGCCAGGTCGACCCACTCCTTGACACGCGGGTTGAAGATGCCGGTGTCTTCCGGGTTCGTAATCATGATGGCCGCGGTGCGCGGGCCGATCACGGCACGGAGCGCGTCCGCATCCGGATAGCCCTCGGCGTCCGGGTACAGCGTGACGACCTTGTATCCGGCCGCCTTCGCCGTTGCAGCGTTTGACGGGTGGCTGAAGATCGTTGTGATGACCTCGTCGCGCTGCTC
This sequence comes from Cryobacterium sp., assembly GCA_039924805.1. Lineage (GTDB taxonomy): Bacteria > Actinomycetota > Actinomycetes > Actinomycetales > Microbacteriaceae > Cryobacterium. The sequence goes on along the minus strand of JBDTAA010000043.1, from coordinate 4,298 downwards.
GCCCTCCCCGTTGGACTCGTGGAATGCGCGGATCATGGCGATGTTGGTCCAGATCGCGGTTGAGCCACCGCTGGTGTGCAGCGACACAGAGTGCATGCCGGAGATCTCGGCGATCATGCGCTCGAGGTTGTAGATCAGGCCGAGCACGCCCTGAGCATCGCCCTCGTCCTGCAGCGGGTGCATGTCGACGAGCTTGGTCGTGCGGATGAGCGCGTCGTTGACCTTGGGCGAGTACTTCATGGTGCAGGTGCCCTGGCCCACGTCGATGTTGAGGTCGGCGCCGAGGTTCTCCTGGCTGAGGCGCAGGTAGTGGCGCAGCACGCGCATCTGGGCCATCTCGGGCAGTGCGGCCTTCTTCTCACGGCGCAGGCCCGCGGGCAGACCGGCGACGACATCGCCGACGGCCTCGCTCAGCGCGGGCTCAGGGCGCGAGACCAGAACGCCGCGCTCACCGGGGGTGCTCAGCTCGAAGATGATCTTCTCGTCCCAGCTGGCCTGGTGGAAGCGGCGAATGGCCGGCTTGGGTGCAATGGGGAGGCTCATGCGCTCTTCTCCTCGGTGTTGTTCACTGCGATGGTGTTCACGACGGAATTGTTCTGGAGGGCGGCATCGACGGCATCGACGAGCCTGTCGATGTCGGCCTGTGTGGTCATCTCGGTCACGCAGACGAGCAGTTCGTACTCGCCCACGACAACGCCGGGCTCGATGCCTGCGGCGCGCAACGTGCTGACGATCGAGTGCGCGGTGACGGATGCTCCGCTGAAGTCGACGACGAACTCGCGCAGGTGCAACGCGTCGTCGGTGAGCTTCACCCCTGTCAGGCCAGACAGCTCGACCTGGGCGTAGCGGGTGCGGGCCAGCAACGTTTCGCCGAGGTCGGCCATGCCCTGCGGGCCCATCAAAGCCAGGTAGACGCCGGCGGCGATCCCCCACAGGGCGGCTGCGGTGCCGACCCATTCCTTGCCCTCTTCGCGAACGGCGAAGGAGGTGCGGTCATAGGCGACGTCCCCGAAGCCGTACTCGCCCTCGACATCCGTTGAGGCCAGGCCGAACAGACGCGACGGCATCTCCATGATGAACCTGGGGTCGTCGTGCACGGCGATGAACCCGGCGTGCGCGCCACCGAACCACTGGTGCAGGCCGAAGGCCTGGATGTCGCCGCAGACGATGTCGGCGCCCTGGTCGGCGGGCGGGGTGATCACGCCGTAGCCAACCGGGTCGGTGCCGACAATGAGAATGGCGCCGGCCGCGTGGGCGGCGTCTGCCAGCTGCTGGATGGCGGTCTCGACCGCCCCGGTGTAGCTCGGGGTCTCGATCCAGATCGCCGCGGTGTCGTCGCCGACGAGGGCGACGATGGCCGCGACATCCGCCGTGCCGTTTACCGTGGGCACGAAGGCCAGGTCGAGGTTGGGGCGCACGAAGTCGGAAACGCGGGAGAGCTTGTCGGGCAGCACGTCGCTGGCGACGATGATGCCGCGACGGCCGGACATGCGGCCGGCCATCGACAGCGATGTCGCGGTTGCCTGGAAACCGTCGTAGGTCGGAACGTTGACGACGTCCATGTTCAGCAGCTCGGCCATGAGCGACTGGTACTGGAACAGCGCCTGGAAACGACCGTGGTCTTCGTACGGCTCCCCCGCGTAGGCGGTGAGGAACTCGCTTCGGTTGATGACCTCGTCGACGACGGCGGGCACGAAGTGGTTGTATGTGCCGGCGCCGAGAAAGCTCAGCCGCTCCTTGGTCGAGACGTTTGCGGCCAGTACGGCTTCGACGTGGCGTACGAGGTCCTGCTCGGCGACCAGGGGGGCCGGCAGGTCGAGCGGCGCCTGCAGTCGAAGGTCGGCGGGCACATCGACATAGAACTCTTCGATCGACTCGGCGCCCACGGCGGCCAGCATGGCGGCCTTGACGTCGGGTGCCGAGTTCGGCAGGTATGGGTGGACGAATGGTTGTGTCATCTTTGTCCCTCCGCGAGTGCGGTACGTGAGTGTGGTGCGTGAGTGTGGTGCGTGAGTGTGGTGCGTGAGTGAATGCAGGCATCCGGCCAACGCCGAATGCTCACTGTATTCTGTATACAAAACTCACTGTTGTCAACCCTGAGCGGGTGATGCCGAGCGGAGGTGCCCGGCGTCAGGGCAGCGAATACTGCAATACGGCCACTCCGTAGCCCGGCAGGGTGATCTCGGTCGATTTCCCATGGGCGTTCGATTCGCTGTCGCCGTCGGTGCCCAGCAGGTCGACGGCACCCGGCGCGACAGCGACCGTCACAGCATCCGCTGCATGGTTCATCAGGAAGGTGAACGCGGTGTCGGAGCCTTCGCGGGTGACGATCTCGAGCATGCGATCGGAATTTTCGCGACGGGCGAGGCCGGCATCGTCGAGCACCCGGGCCAGCACAGCCTCGAGGCCGGCGTTCTCGAGCGTCGCACTGAGGTACCAGGCGGCGCCCGCACCCGAGACGTTACGCACGATGGCTGCTCGGCCGTCGAGCACGCCGCCACGGTATCTCGCAACGATTTCGGCGCCGGCTGCGCTGTCGATCCATTCCGTCCAGATCTGGGTGCCATACCTGGCGTGGTCGAGCTCGATCTGACCGGTCCGGCCATCGGCGAGCGGCCACCACTCGTCGACCTCGACGCCGAGCAGCTCTCGCAGCGGACCGGGGGCTCCGCCCTCGTGCACCTTCTCGGTGGGATCGACGACACCGCTGAACGGGCCCACCACCAGCTGCCCGCCGCGTCGCACGAATTCAGCCATCGCCTGCGCCTGCGCCTCGGTCCCGATGTAAAGATTGGGAACGACCACCACGTCATAGCCGTCGAACGAACCGGCTGCCTGCACCACGTCGACCGTTTGGCCGAGCGCAAAGAGTGCACCGTGCCAGGCCCTGGCCTGCTCCAGCCAGTTCAGGCGCTGCGAGGGCAGAGAGTCCACGGCGGCGCTGCCCCACCACGAGTCCCAATCGGCCACCAGGGCAACTCTCGCAGCCACACGAGTACCGCGCACGGCCGCGATCTTCTTGAGCTCGGCCCCGAGCGCCGCGGTCTCCTGGAACGTGCGGCTCTCCTCGCCGCGGTGCCCCAGCATGGCCGAGTGGTACTTCTCGGGGCCAAACCTGGCTTGCCGCCACTGAAAGAACATGGCGCCGTCGGAGCCGTGCGCGATCGCCTGAAAACTGTCCAGACGCATCTGCCCAGGGGCCTTCGGCACGTTCACGTCTCGCCAGCTGACGGCGCTCGGCGCCTGCTCGAGCAGCAACCACGGCTGCCCACCCTTGAGCGACCGCATGAGCCCGTAGTTGAGCGCGGCAGGAACATGGGCGAGCGCGTCCGCCGGGTCGGGATAGGCGTCATCCGTCACGACATCTTCGACCGCGGCGAAATCCCAATAGTTGAGCTCCTTGAACAGGCTCATGAAGTTCGTGGTCACGGCGATCCCGGGGGTGATCTGGCGCAACACGTCGATCTCGGACTGGAACAGCTCGAGCATGGCATCGGAGGAGAAGCGTTCGAAATCAAGGACCTGCGACGGGTTGATCGGGCCCATCGACGTGCGCGGCGGCTCGATGTGCTCGTAGCCGAGGTAATTTTGGCCCCAGCAGCTGGTGCCCCACGCCTCGTTCAACCCGTCGATGTCGCCGTAACGCTTCTCGAGCCACACCCGAAAGTGTGCGCCGGACACCGGGCACCAGCAGCGCGGAACGTGATCACCGTATTCGTTCGAGATATGCCACATCGCCAGGGCGGGGTGGTCGCCGTAGCGCTTCGCCATCGCCGTGGTGAGTTTGAGCGCATGCTCCCGAAAAATGGGCGAGCTCGGGCAGTAGGCCTGTCGCGAGCCGAACTCCAACCGCTGGCCGTCGACGTTGTGGGGCAGGATTTCGGGGAAGCTGCGAATGAGCCAGGCCGGCGGGGTGGCCGTCGCCGTCGCGAGGTCGACCTTGATGCCGTGCTCCCAGAGCAGGTCAATGACACGGTCGAGCCAGCCGAAGTCGTACACGCCGGGTGTCTTTTCGATTTTGGGCCAGGAGAAGACCGGAAGAGAGACCATATTGACGCCGGCCTGCTGCATGAGCCTGGCATCCTCGATCCAGGTCTCTTCCGACCATTGGTCGGGGTTGTAGTCCCCGCCGTAGGCCAGGGCGTCCAGGCGGATGGGCCGTGATGGCGTCGTTGTCACGTCAGGTCTCTTTTCACCGTGGCCCCACCTCGGAAAGGGCGGCCGTTGCGTTCTGCATATACGTCAGGGCATTTACATCAGGATAGCAACATTGTATTCTGTATACATGTTCTGTTTGC